>CBDTZB010000189.1:0-5340 GCA_965364795.1 uncultured Nocardioides sp. | reverse complement strand
GCGGGCGGGGGGAGCCGAATGGGTCGACCCAAGGCGCTGGTGCACGCGGCCGATGGAACGTCCTGGCTACGGCGCGCCGTCCAGGCACTCCAGGACGGTGGCTGCCACGACGTCACGGTGGTGCTCGGTGCGCAAGCCGATCGCGCTCGCGAACTGGTCCCGACCGGGGTGGCCGTGGTGGTGGCCAAGGACTGGGCCGAGGGTCAGTCAGCCTCGCTGAGGGCCGGTCTCGCCGCGCTCACCGACGCGCAGGCTGCGATCATCTCGCTGGTCGACCTCCCCGACGTCACCGCCGGGGTCGTACGACGCGTGCTCGCGGCCGGCGCCGAACCTGCCACTCTGAGCCGCGCGGTCTACGAAGGTCGACCCGGACATCCTGTGGTCCTGGGCCGCGATCACTGGGCGCCCGTTGCCGCCGTAGCCACCGGCGACGACGGGGCCAAGGCCTACCTGCGTGAGCAGCAGGTGGTGGGCATCGAATGCGGGGACCTCGCGTCGGGGCGCGATCAGGACACTCCCGACGAATCGCTGGGCTGAGCCGAGCGCGTCACGCTCACCAGCGCTGCGTTCCCGCGGCTGTCGATCTTCACCCGAGCCACCACCTCCCCTTCCCTGATGGCCTCTTCGAGCGCGGTTGCCTTGTCCTGGGGCAGGAAGTAGCTCTCGATGCCGCATTTCAGTTGCCAGTAGCGATCCGAGCAGGTCAGGTAGGGGGCTGTCCCTGGACGATCCCGGGTCGGCGTTCCGGCCGCCCAGAAGTCACCATCGGCCACCAGAGGAACGAACAGCGTCCCCTGATCGCCCGAGACGTCGCGGTCGAGACGGTCCAGTTGGAGGTCGGGGTAGTCGAGGGTGACGTAGGCCCCCCGGAAGGGATCGATGGGGTCGACGGGCTGCACGCGGAGGAGGTACTCCTCGCCGGTGATACGGGCCGACAGTTGCCCTGAGACGGCGACTCCGACGAGCACGAGTTGAAGCACGACCGCGACAGCGACGCGCATCGCACGTGAACTCACGATCTTCATGCGCTTTCTCCTTCAGTGGCGTTGAGGGCTTCGGCCAGGTGCTTGCGGGCCCGGTCGAAGAGGTAGCCGCTGCCGAGGAAGAGCAGTCCGAGCGTCAGGAACAGCCAGGCGCCCTCGATGATCTCGGCGAAGACGGCGAAGCCCTGGAAGGTGGTGAAGATGACCAGAGAAACCAGTGCGAGGTAGGTCAGGCTGGTGCGGGAGCGGCGGATCCCGAGCACCGCGACCCAGGTGGCAGCGGCGACGTACGCCGCGACGCTGACGCCGGCATGCAACCAGCCTTCGATGCCGACTCCGTTGGCGATGTTGCTGTAGTCGGGGTCCCAGACGACGAGTAGGGCGCCGACGCCAGCCACGAGAAGCGCCGCAACCGGTTCCAGCCGACCCGCGCCGCAACCGAAGGCAACGCCTACCAGGGCGATGAGCACGGCGACGCCGCCCACGATCCAACTGATCGCATCCGGGCTGAAGTCGGCGGTGTCCACATCGGGCACCGCTGCCGCGAACAACCCGGCCAGGCTCAGCGCGGCGCCGATCACCCGCCACGGGGCGTGGAACTCGTCCGGCCCGAAGCGTTCGTGCAGGGTCGCTACGCCGGCCGCGGCCGCTCCAGTGAGCAGGATGGCCAGCAGCACACCGAGGGCGCTACCGCCGGACTCTCCGACGTGCCAGAGGAACCAGGCCAGCCCCGACGCGAGGCCGACCACGAGCGGCGCGACACCGCGCACGGCGTAGGCATAGGTGATGGCGCCGAGCGCCCACCACCCAAGCAGGGCGGGTTCGTACGCCGGCACCTGGAGGCTCTGCGCGGCCTGGAAGATGACCGCTCCGAAGGCAAGGGCAGATAAACCACGCACCGCACCGAGGACCGGGGAAGGTACGCCGCCTCCCCGGTGTCCGGGACGCCCAGCAAGGAGTTCGGCGGCAACGGTGATGGCTAGCCAGAGAGAGGCAACGACCAGGAGGCGGGTCGTGGGAGTGAACTGATCGAGGTTGGCGGCGACCAGCCAGATCAGGCCGATCCCTACGAAGCCCGCACCCAGATAGAGCAGCAGTTGGGCCAGGCCCATTCGGTGAGTGGCGTGGTACCGGGCCTGCAGAGTCGTAGCCTCCTCAGCACCGATCAGACCGTCGGCCTGCCATCTAGGTAGTTCAGCGGCCAGCCATTCCACCTGGTCTGGCCTAGCGGGTCGGGTCGTGGGGGTCTCCATGGTTCGATCCTGACGCAGAACGACCGCCGGCACATGGGTACAAAGACTCAGATCTCCCGAACGCGAGAGGGCCCCGCCGAAGCGGGGCCCTCACGGTTCAGTCCTGCTGACTCAGCGAAGCCACAGACGGTTCGTCGTGGCACTCACGGTCGTTGACGTCGCCTTCACCTTCGCGAAGTAGGCCGTGCGCTGGCGCCCGTTGCGATCACGGACCGTGAACCTTGCCATGCCAGCGCTGTTCAGCTTCGTCTTGCCGGCCGAACGCCGCTTCCCGTTGACGATCCGGAACAGCTTCACCTTGGCCCCGGCGGCGACCCGACTTGCCCGGACCGTGACCCGGTCGTTGGGTCCCCGGCTACCTCCTGCGCGGAGCTTCGCGCGGACCGGAAGGTCGAACCGGACTGTGTTCCTCAGCGTGCGGATGTCTTGGCCGTCGGTGACCTCGGCGGTGATGCGCGCCTTGCCGACCTCGGTGCCGACGAAGGTGTAGAAGGCGCGGCCCTGAGCGTTGGTGATTCTTGAGGCTCGGGGTTCACTCGAGTCGGTGTCCGGACCGTTGCGGAAGAAGCGGACCTTGTATCCACGGACCGGGTTACCCAGGTGGTCGATGACCCGCACGATCTGGGTCACCGGGCTGTTACGCCCGACCTTGCCTCCGGGAGAGGACCGCAGCGAGAACCTGGCGGCATCGAAGTCAAGGTCGTAGAACGTGGCGGTGGCCGATCCCATCAGGTCTCCGAAGCCAGACGTGGTGCTGCCGGCCGTGTCGGTGTAGGTGGTCGTGGGGGCGTTCCACGTGCTCGCGACGTCGATCGCAGCAGCCTCAAACGACACGACCCAGAAGTCACCGGATCGATCGAGGTCGCTCTCCACGAAGTCTTCGCTGTAGTCCCAGTCGTCGAGGTCTCCGCTGTAGTCCAACTCAACGGGCTCACCAACCACCGGGTTCCCGAACTGATCGGTGGTGACCACGTCGTAGTAGGTCCGGTCGCCCGACACGGCCGGGTCGACCGCGTGAACTTGTTCGTCCGCCGGCGAGAGCACGATCTGAACGGCGCCGCCGTTGAAGGGGTTGGTGGAGTCCCAACCGGCCGCCCCGGTTTCGGAGAGGTCGCCCGCCATCGCCGTCAGGGTCGCCGTCACCTCCGGGCTGAAGTCGAACCCGGTGTCCCGCCCGATGCCGATCTCGAACTCCACCTCGCCGTTGCCGTCAGTCACCGCAGTGAGCGTTGGGCCGAGGTCGGTGAGGTCACCGGCCGGAGCTCCTATGGTCGTGGGGAGCGCTGGACCATCGGTGAAGAACCCATGGTCGAGCGAAAGCTCCACACTCCGGTCGACAACGGGGTCACGGTCGTTGTCAGCATCGCCCTGCACCCCGGGTGTCCCCGGATCGGTGTCGAAGGTGTCGTCAGGGGCGGTGACCGTCACCTCGCCAGGCAACGACTCACCTGGCTTGCCGTTGCCCAGGTCGGTGAGCTCGATCGTGCTCCCCGCGGGTAGCGGATCGGAGTTCGCCGAGGCGCCCGCCGCAGAGGCGGACGGCGCTCCGAGGGAGACCGATGCCGCGGTCAGCGTGGAGATCAGGATGAGGGTGAGGCCGCTGGAGATGCTGTGCTTCTTCATGAGGTCCTTCCAGACGTGGTGAGCGGGAGATTGGCTCCGCCTCGGCGAAGCAGCCGATGGTTCATTCGCAGACGAAACTCCCCTGCTGTGGATAGGTGGTCCTTCGTTCGTTTCGGGGAATCGAGAGCTCGCTGGAACCCACGGAGCCGGTGGCCGCAGCGAGTTGCCGCAGCGCTCGGACCGTGGAGCGGTTCCGGTTCTTCTGCACCTTCCCGAAGCCGTAGCCGGATCGGCAGACCTTGAAGTAGTTGGTGCCACCGCGCCAGTCGATGAGCCGATCTCCCTGGGCACGCAGCCGGGTGCCACGGTCACCCATATCGGCCTGGAGGGCATCGGGTCCAGCGCCGCCGAACAACAGGTCCCTCCCGTTGGTCGTGCGTCGACGACGATCACTGTCGACGGCAGGGATGGCGGCGCGCCACAGCCTGCGATCGAAGGTCCGTCGCTTGATATCCAGCAGATCACTGCCGCGGCCACCGAAGAGGCGATCGTGTCCGGTGTCGCCCCACAGGACGTCGGCACCGTCACCCGCGAACACGACGTCGTCGCCGGAGCCGGCGTTGGTGACGTCTCGTCCTGCTCCGCCGTGGATCGAGTCGAACCCGCTGCCGCCGAGGAGGAGGTCGTCACCGCCGATGGTCGGCTGGGACAACGACGTGACCCGCACCAAGGACCCGAGCGGACGGATCCGTTCGCGAAGGAATCGCTTGCGGTCCTTGACCGTGCGGTTCACCGCCCCCAGCGCAGCAGCCGGGGTCGGTACGTCGACCCCCTGATCGCCGAGGAGGGCATCGTCACCGGAACCACCGTCGAGGATGTCGCCCTGTACCCGCTGGCCCAGGTAGGACTGTTGATCCCGCCGCGTCCGGGTGTTGTCGAACTGGCCGTAGAGCTCGTCGTCACCGGCTTCGCCCAGGAGGCGGTCACTGCCGGCCCAGACGCCGGGACCCTCGTCGGCCATCCCCACCTGACGCACGATGTGCGGACCCGATCCGCCGCCGTCCAGGGCTCTGTTAGGTCCGTGGCGGGTGATCCGACCATTGTCTCCGAGCAGGACATCGCTCGAGTCGCCACCGCGAAGGGTGTCGTTGCCATCAACCAGTCCCGAGGCGCTCGGATCGGTGGCTTGGGTGACCGGCGTGAGCAACCGGTCGAAGACCTGGGCCCCCGTGCTCGTGATGATGACCCCGTCGCGGCTGGATCCTCCGCCGATCAGGTCGTCCTCGCCGTCCTGGCCATCCAGGGTGTCGTCACCGACGTTACCTTCGAGGTAGTCGTCGTCCGCGCCGCCCGTGAGGTCGTCGTCCCCGGCTTGGCCGAAGAGCAGATCCCGACCGGTGTCGCCCGCGATCGAATCTCCGCCGCCGACCACGGGTTGACTGGCTCCCCGGGCACTGACCACGTCAAAGAGCTGGATCCAGCGCAGTCTGGTGCCGTCTGCCCGGACGTCCGGGCTTCCCGCTGCGATCGCCGCAGCGGAG
>CBDTZB010000188.1:0-5360 GCA_965364795.1 uncultured Nocardioides sp. | reverse complement strand
TGTAGAGGGCGGCGGGCAGGTTGCGGACGTTGAAGATGAAGCTCGTGACGACCGGACCGTTCCCGGGTTTGGCCTCGATGAGGTCACGTGAGAGCACCACGAAGCGGGTGGTGTTGTGGTCCTCGTCCTCCACATCGCGCAGCAGCACCTCCAACCCGTAGATCCCTGCGGCCAGTGGTGGGGAGATGGCCCCCTGAGTGGGGTCCTGGGCCTCAGAGACCTCGCGAGCAGCGCCGGCGGTGTCGCCGGAGATGATCGGGGTGAGCCCGTGCTCGCGGATGATGCGGCGGCACTGACCCAGGGCGTGGACGTGGCTGTGGGCGGTGGTGATCTGGTCCAGTTTCGCTCCGGGGATCGCCATCAGGTGGAAGCGGATCCGCAGGAAGTGCTCCGCGATGATGTGCAACGAGGAGTCGGGCAGGAAGTGGTGGATGTCCGCGACGCGGCCCGCGATCGAGTTGTCGATCGGGATCATCGCGAGCTCAGCCTCACCGCTCTCCACGGCGTCGAAGACGTCCTCGAACGAGGCGCAGGGCATCGCCTCACGGTCGGGGTAGTGCTCAACGCACACCGCGTGGGAGTTGGCGCCGGGCTCACCTTGGTAGGCGATGGCTCGGGAGGCACTGTTCGAGGTCACGGTCGAAGCGTAGTCAGTGCGCCGACCACCCCTGGGGACACCTACTTCTCCGCCGCTCGGCGCTGCGTCGTCAGGTTGGCCCTGGCGCTGACTAATCTCACCGCATGGCTTTGTTTCTCGCCGTCCTCGCCCTGCTCCTGGCGGCGGCCGCTCTCGGTGTTTCCCTGTCCGGCAGGGTGCGAACTGGTCGATCCGGCGACGGCGGACTCGACGGGATCCCCGAGGACCTGCTCGGCCTGCGCCAGGAAGTCGCGGCCCTACGGGCAGAGACCCAGGACGGGCTCAAACACCTCGCCGTCGTGCGGTACGACGCCTTCGACGACATGGGTGGCCACCTCTCGTGGTCCCTGGCCCTCCTCGACGACGGCGGTGACGGCGTCGTGCTGACCTCCATCCACGGACGCAGCGAGGCGCGGGCCTACGCCAAGAACATCGCCTCGTGGACCTGCGACCAGCAGTTGTCCCCCGAGGAGGACGAGGCGATCGCGCACGCGCGCGTCTGAGCGCGGCTCAGTAGTCGGCAGAAACCCGGTTGACCTGACGGATCGTCCACAGGTGGGTGGACATCATCAGGAAGAGACCGACGTACAGCACGATCGGGTAGAGCACGACATTGCTCTGGGCCGCGATGGCGTGCCAGGGCCATTCCACGACGATCTCGCTCTGCTTGTTGGCGGCGAGCAGGAAGCCCGCACACATCAGCAGGTCCCATGCGGCGAGCACGGCCAACCCGGCCACCTCCAGCGGGACCGCACGCCTGGCCTGGGATAGGCCGATGACCAGAAGTGCCCCGCCCAGTAGGGCAAGGAGGCCGGTCACGGGACGGGTCCAGTCGCCCAGGGCCTCGAAGCTCCTGGCGGAGCCGTTGAAGAGGATCAGGGCGCCGGCGAAGAGGCCGATGAAACCGTGGATGAACAGCAGGCCTCGACGGTTGGCCCGCTCCCACGTCTCTCGACGGGTCAACCGTGAACCCCGTGGGAAATGCAGGACAGGTGCCCCGTCCTTGGACGGTGATTCGGTGGCGACGATCATCAGAACTCCTCAGTTCGCTGAGGCAATCCTTGCGCGATTCCGAGCACCACGGGGAGAAGATGACCCCACCGGGGCCAGGTCTGACCGATCGGGGGACGGATCTGTGAAGCCCGCGTGAAGAAAGCCCCCACTGGGGGCGATCTGGCCGCCGGGGGGACTAGTCCATCGGGGGTGGCGAGGGTCAGATCAGCGCGGGACGCGCACCAGCAGGCGGCCGTGGATGCACTCCGCGTGGATCTCGCGACCGGCCCCCACGGAGTCTCCATCGAGTTGGCGCGGAACGTCGCTGGCGGCCTTGATTGACACCCGCTGCCCGGTCATCCGGTTGATGGTGTCGTCGACCCGAGAGCGCCTGGCCAGCACCCGGAAGGCCAGCGGGATCCAGGACAGGAAGCGGCGCGGGTGCAGGATCACCACGTCGAGGACCCCGTCATCGATCGAGGCGTCGGGCAACAACGGCATCCCGGCCTGGAGGTAGCCCACGTTGCCGACCATGATCGTGCGGGCCCGGTGGACGGTGGGCTCGCCGCCGTCGATCGAGATCTCGACCCTCACCGCAGGGAACATCAAGGACTTCAGGCCGGCGAAGATGTAGGCCAGCCAGCCGACCCGCTTCTTCAGCTTGTCGTTGACGCCCTCCATCAGGGCGGCGTCGAAGCCCATGCCTGCCATCACCATGAAGTGGGTGTCCTCAAGGCCGTCGCCGGAAACCTTGACCATGTCGATGGCCCGGTCCTGACCGGTCAGCGCGACGTCGATGGCGGCCCGGATGTAGAGCGGCAGGTCCAGGTTGCGGGCCAAAAGGTTGCCGGTGCCCGCGGGGATGATCCCGACCGGGATGCCGGTGCCGGCAAGTTCGGCGCAGACCTCACGCACGGTGCCGTCTCCACCGCACACGATGACCAGGTCGGTGCCTTCGACTGCGGCCGCTTCGGCCTGGCCGGTGCCGGAGTCCTCCACCGTGGTCAACCGCCAGGTCGGTTCGGACCAACCCGAGGCCGCCGCGATGCGGGAGACGATCAGCTTGAAGTCGTCGACGTCCTCCACCTTGATCGGGTTCAGGATCACCGCGAGTCGCCGCTTGGAGGGGACTGCGTCGGGGAGCGGAGCGATCTTGGCTGCGTGGCTGCCGGGTAGGGGACTGAAGAGGAGCAGGCCGAGCAGCACCATGGCCGAGCCCAGCAGGACGCCCCCGATGACGTCGGAGAGGTAGTGGCGGCCAAGCAGCACCCGGTCAGCGCAGACGATCAGCACGACCAGCACGATGCCGATGTTCGCCAGACGGCGCAGGTTGGCGCGGCGTACGAGCATGATGACCAAGACGATCAGGATGCCGCCGAAGGCCGTGGTCGAGGTGGCGTGGCCGGACGGGAAGGACTTGCTCGACAGCAGTGCGTCCTCGAACTGCCAGGAGGGCCGGTCGCGGTCGACGGCCAACTTGAGCAGCGTGACCATCCCGCTGGTCGCCAGACTCACCAACACGGTGAAGTACGCCGCCCGCCGGTGCTTCTTGGCGAACAGCGCCACCGCGGTGATGGTCGTCATGATCGTGAGGCCGATGGTGCCGAAGAGCACCTCGACCACGCGGAGGAAGTCGGCGAGGGCATCGGAGCCCAGGACCCACCGCTCGACGGGGTTGCCGCGGTCATCGATCACGTCCAACGGCGCCCAGTCCGAGATGACGGCGAAGGCGAGGAGGCCGAAAGCGAGGAACAGCACGGCGGTGGAGCCCACGATGGTTGAGCGCCGGCGATCCAGCATGGGTGCGTGCCTCCGTTGAGATATGGGTGGTTCAGATCGCTCTTAGTATGACGGCGCCGTACCGGCCTGAGCGTCAGTACCCACCGGGCGGGTCAGTCATGTGCGACACGTAGCACTCCCCAGATAGCCTGAGCGCATGATGAACAGAGTGGTCCGCCGATGATCGATCCGCGTGTTCTGCGAGACGACCCGGACCGGGTCCGGGCCGGCCAGGCTCAGCGAGGCCTCTCCGACGAGGTCGTCGATGTCGCCCTGGCGGCGGCTGCTGCGCGGCGTACCGCCATCGGCGAGTACGAAACCAAGCGCGCCGAGCAGAAGTCCCTCGGCAAGTTGATCCCCCAGGCGCAGGGCGAGGAGAAGCAGGCCCTCCTTGCGCAAACCAAGACGCTCTCCGCGGAGGTCAAGGCGGCCGAGGCCGCCCAGGTCGCTGCGGAGGAGCAGTGGCAGACCGCGCTGGCGTCGATTCCCAACTTGGCTTCGCCCGATGCGCCGCACGGTGGCGAGGAGAACTTCACCGTCCTGGAGACCGTCGGCACCCCGGCGACCTTCGACTTCGAGCCGCGCGACCACGTCGAACTCGGTCGGATGCTCGGCGCGATCGACATCGAGCGAGGGGCGAAGGTGTCCGGATCGCGGTTCTACTTCCTCACCGGGGTCGGCGCCGAGCTCGAGTTCGCGCTGATCAACCTGGCCAACGCTCACGCCCGCGAGCACGGCTTCACCCAGGTCATCGCTCCGTCCCTGGTCAAGCCGAAGGCGATGGAGGGCACCGGGTTCCTCGGTCAGGCCGCCGATGACGTCTACCGCATCGAGGGTCAGGACCTGTACCTCGTCGGCACCTCCGAGGTGCCGATGGCGGCCTACCACTCCGAGGAGATCCTCGACGGGGAGAAACTGCCGCTCCGGTACGCCGCGTTCAGCCCCTGTTTCCGCAAGGAAGCCGGGTCGCACGGCAAGGACACCAAGGGCATCATCCGGGTGCACTGGTTCGACAAGGTCGAGATGTTCGTTTACACGACCGTCGAGGACGCCGACGCCGAGCACCAGCGGCTGCTTGCGATCGAGAAGTCGTTTCTCGACAAGCTCGAACTGGCCTACCAGGTCATCGACACCGCAGCTGGCGACCTCGGGCTTTCCGCCACCCGCAAGTTCGACCTGGAGGCGTGGATCCCCACCCAGGGGAAGTATCGCGAGCTGACCTCCACCTCGAACTGCACCGACTTCCAGACCCGGCGACTCGACACGCGCGCCCGGTTCCCCGACGCGGAGGATGGCTCCGGTGGGGTCAAGGCTGTCGCCACCCTCAACGGCACGTTGTGCGCGATGACCCGCACGATCGTGGCCATCTTGGAGACCCACCAGCTGGCCGACGGCTCGGTGCGGGTCCCCGAGGCGTTGCGGCCCTACCTGGGGCGGGACGTTCTGGAGCCCATCGATGGCTGAGCGCAACGCCTGGCAGCCCCGCATGCTCGCCCTCGACATCGACGGGACGCTGCTGAAGTGGATCGATGGGGAGGGCGCCACCCACGAGAAGGTCGAGCGGCGGGTCTATGACGCCGTGCACCGCGCGATGGACGCAGGCGCGCACATCGTGCTGGCCTCGGGACGATCCGCGCACGGCATGACCGGGATCGCCGACCTCCTCGACCTGTCGGGTCAGGACGGTGAGCGACTCTGGGTCGTGGCCAGCAACGGCTCGGTGATCTTCCGTTACGACGTCGGCGGTGAGGTCGAGGTCGTCCACGAGGAGACCTTCGACGCGGCGCCCGTGGTCCAGAAGATCCTCGACCGGATCCCCGAGGCTCTGGTTGCGGTGGAGGAGCGCGGCGTGGGCTACCGATTGAACTGTCCCTTCCCCGAGGGCGAACTCACCGGCGAGATGATCGTGACCGACGTGGCGGAGCTGGTTGCCGACCCCGTCAGCCGCGTG
>CBDTZB010000187.1:0-5421 GCA_965364795.1 uncultured Nocardioides sp. | reverse complement strand
CCCCGCCGGCGGCAACGTCGGCGATCAGGGTCGGGTCGCCCAGGGCGATGGCTTCGTCGAGGGCGGAAGCCGCAAGTCGGTCCACCTCCTCGGGAGAGCCGCAACGACGCAGGGCTTGCACCTTGAGGGCCATCGCGGCGCCGCGGACCGGGCCACTTCCTTCGCCCGGGTCAGTCAGGTCAAGGGCAACATCGGCGTGGCCCAACGCTTCGGGGAACGCTGCCGACTGGTACGACTGCTTGCCGGCCACTACGACCCAGTGGGCGGCCCGCAACGGATCACCGACGGCCACGCCAGCGCAGAAGTGACGTGCCAGCTCGGGCGCCCGACCCTCGGCGTCGGCTCCGGCCACGGTCTCGGTCGCCTCGCCGAGACGCCAGTTGGTCATCACCTGGCGGCTGACCGAGAGCCCGGCGAACACGGCGTCTCGGACCAGGCCGTGGGTGAACGCGTAGCGACCGAAAGTACGGGAATCTTCGGCGAGGAGCCCGGCAGCCACGGTGGCATCCGCGATGGCGATGGTGGCCTCGGTGGACCGGTCGATGACCTGCGCCACGGCCCGCAGGTCGAAGGACAGACCGGCCACTGCGGCCACGTCGAGCAGTGTCCGGGCATCGGGCCCGAGCCGAGCGATGCGGTCGTCGATGACGGCACGGATCCCGTCCGGCACCATGTCGATCTGCGAGGTGTGCTCGAGCGTCCACCGGCCATCGCGGGAGACGACGGCACCGGTGTCGACGAGGTGTCTCAGGATCTGCACGGCGAACAGTGGGTTCCCGCCGGTCCGGTCGGCCAGCAGATCGACGACGGCCGCCAAGCCCTCGCCCACCTCACCACCGGCCGTCGCCACGACCAGGTCGGAGAGCTCGGCGGTCGACAACCGGCCAACCGTGAGCCGGGTCACGTGATCGGACCGTCCCAGGTCGGCGAGGAGGGCGGCAACCGGCCGGGCGGCGATGGGCTCGGTGTCACTCAGGGTGGCCACCACGGTCACGGCGGCGACCGGCCGTCGGGCGACCACCTCCCGCAGTACGGCGATCGTCGAGGAATCCGCCCACTGCAGATCGTCGACCACCAACAGGACCGGTCCATCCCGAGCGAGATGGGTCAACCAGGCTCGGACCGCTTCGACGATGCGGAAGCGGTCCGACTCGGCATCGACCCCCGGCGATTCCTGTCGGATGCTGATCCCGGCCTGCAGGCCCGGCAGCAGCTCCACCAGGTCGGCGCCCCGGGGACCCACCTCCGTGACCAGCGCCGGCCCACCCCGTTCGACGGGCGCAGCGAAGGCCGCAACCAGCGCACCGTACGGGCGGATTGCGTCCTCCGCACACGCACCAGCCAGCACGAGGCCGCCCGTGGCCAACTGCGACCAGACCACCTCCTGAACGAGTCGGGTCTTGCCCACCCCTGGCTCCCCGGAGACGAGCACGGCAGCAGCGCCACGTTCGAGTGCCTCGGTCAGCGCTGCGGTCTCAGCCGTCCGGCCGACGAAGTCGATGCTCGTACTGCCCCAATCCGGCGTGGACAGGTCGGCTCGGCTCGGTCGATCGGCGGCATCCGGACCCTCGACGGCTCCGCGCGCGATGCGGGCGGCGAGCGTCTGGGCCTCGGCGGACGGCTCCAACCCAGCCTCGACCAAGTCGTCCACGTCGGCTTGGTACGCGCGCAATGCGTCGGCCTGCCGTCCCATGGCCGCCAGGGCGGACATCAGCACCATGCGGGCACCGTTCCGGTACGGGTGCTCCGACACGAACTTCTCGGCATCGGCGACGGCATCGGCGTTCCGTCCGAGCGCCAGCAGCACCCCGAGTCGCCGCTCGCGTGTCGCCGCTCGCAACTCTTCCAGGCGCACCGCCTCGCCCCGAGCCCAGTCCTCCGAGGCGAACTCCCCGAACGCGTCGCCCCGCCACAAGGCGAGCGCTTCGTCCAACCCGTCCAACTCGCCGGCGTGACCCTTGGCGGCCAACCGGTCCAACGACGACTCGAAGCGCCAGGCGTCCACCTGGTCGTCCGCAACCACCAGCCGGTAGCCCGGAGCCTCGGTGACGACGTGGTGACTGCCGAGCACCTTGCGGAGGCGGGACACCGCCGTCCGCAGCGCATGCATCCCGTCGCTTCCGGGAGGACCCTCGGGCCACAGGTTGTCGATCAGGCGGTCGGCCGATGCCACCCGTCCCCGGTGGATCGTGAGGGCGGCGAGCAAGCGGCGGAGTCCAGGCGCCAGGTCACCCTCGCTACCGTCGAGGCTGACCGGGCCAAGGACTCTGACACCCATGGGCCGTGCCATGAGAGCAGGGTACCGGCCCCCGGTTCGTCGCCCCCGATGCTCGCCGGTGAGCAGGTCGAACGACATGGTTCAGGGTCAGCGGGTGAGTTGGCCGTGCATGAGGATTCGCTTGAAGGCGTAGAAGTACGGCTCCCGATCGCCGATCCGCGACAGGAGCTCGCGGCGGTACGCCTCCAGGAACGGCTGGTGGAGGTCCTCCGGCAAGCGCCGGAAGACGCGGGTCAGGGTCGTGCCCGCCACCCAGTCGACAACCGCAGCCGAGGTCTCCATCACCTGCGGATACACCTGAAGACGCACCTGTGGATTGGCGAAACCGAGTTGGTACAGCACCTCGGCGTAGTACTCCGGGGCCAGCACGTTCGCGGCCACCAGGTCGGGCGGGATGACCCCATCATCGGTTTGGGAGAACGCCGCGGCGAACCGGTCGCTGCGGGCGACGACATCGACGCTGAGATGGGCCGGGTGATCTGCATTGGCCGGCACCTGAACCACGAGTTGCCCGCCAGCGGCGAGCGCTCCGACCCAACGAGCCAGGACGGCTCGGTGATCAGCGACCCACTGCAGGCTGGCGTTGGCCACGAGCAGATCGACCGGACCGGTCCCGGTGCCGGACCAGGTACCAATGTCGCCGTGCTCGAAGCGGAGGTTCCGACGCTGGTGGCCTTCGGCGCTCGCCAGCATGGCCGGTGACGAGTCGATCCCGATCACCTGCTTGACGCCGAGCCGATCAGCGAGCTGGGCAGTGAGCTTTCCGGTCCCGCAACCGAGATCCACCATCAGCCGGATCGGGCGATCCGTCGAGATCAACGCAGACAGGTCCAAGAACGGTAGGGTGCGAAGCCCCGCAAACTTCTCGTACTGATCCGGGTCCCACTCGCGAGCGGCCATCCCGTCACCCTACTTGTAGCGAACTTGTCTTACTCCCGTGCCAGCGTGGACCCCATGCCGCTCGGTGGGACAGAACCGCTGGCGCCGGGCGAGCGAACACCGGACGGGCCCGCTGCGCGGAACGGACCGCTTGGCGGCGGGGTTGCCCCGCTGAAGGGGTGGTCTCTGATCATGTCGCCGATGACGGTGTCTGCGGTTGCGCTCACATACTCGCCTTCCGGTGCGGCGAGATGAAGATAGATACTTCCGTCATCAGCAACGACCGAACCGACCACCTGGCCGGAGTTCGGGAGGTTGAGCCGAAACAAGACCTCAGTTACCGGTGTGATGTCAACCATCCTGTAGCCCTGTGCGCCGCCGAAGGTCAGTTCGGCCCCAAATCCTGCGGCGGTACCGTCGAAGCGGTACACGGCGACCATCGAGCCACTTGTCACCACCAGCTCAGCATCGGCCTGCCGGAACCCGAGATCGACCACGGGTTCTGGCCAGAGCAGACCTCCCCATGCCGAGAGCAGTCCGGTGCCCCAACGGCTCTGGCCGGACTCGGACGGCGGTTCCGTCACATCGAATACTTGGATGAAGTCCCTTGCCGTTGGAGCCATGGCCTGACCCCCGTAGAGCTGTCCACTGATGGCGACGAGGCTTCGCCCGCTGGCGACCGTTCCGATTCGTCGCGTGTAGTACCTGGGACCGTTGAGTGCCGACATTGAGTTCGGGTGGTTCTCGGAAAAGGTGCTACCGCGATTCGGCGTGGTATCCCACCAATAGTCCTTGTCGAACACCCCGCCCGTGCTCCACCGATGAAGAAACCCTCGAACCGTGAGATCCTCGTAGGCGTCATTGATGCTGATGACCCCGAGTTGAACGACCACGTCCTCTTCGTGAACCACAACCGTGCGCATCGGTTCCACCATTGGCTGGGATGGGCCATAGACCCAGTTGTTGGCAGCGAACGCCAGTCCTGCAAGCAGGCCCGTTCCTGAAGGGGCACTGCTGATTCGGTCGGTTGCTGGCAGACCCGACCGGTCAAACCGGGTGAACCCCGGATAGATGTAGTGGTCGTTCTTGGCGATCCACATGTTGGATTCCTCGGCGAAAGGGTCCGAGTTGTAGATGTTGGGAGTCGTTTTCGTCGACCCCGATGCACCCGTCTCGAATTGACCAGCGATCAAGAAGGTGCCGTCGGCGAGCGGAAGCACGTCATAGGGCGAGTGCCACCACGCACTGATGTCGTAGCCATACCAAGAACCGAAGAAGGGAGTGGCGTGGGAAGTTCTCGAGGTCGTGGGAGACGAGTTCGCGTCGTCATCTGGGGTGATCTGCCCGAACGCTGAAACCCGACCGTCCAACGGGTCCATGACTGAGCCGGCGACGATTACGCCGTCGACAAAGTCGGGCTGGAATGAGGACAAACTGACAAGATCCATCGACTGGATCCTCAGGGTGTAGGGGCCCCCGGTCCCGCTACCCATGTACGGGACCGGTGTTCCCTCCGGATCGAATGCTCGCACTGCGGGCAAGTTCATTCTGCGGCCGCCATCCGGTCCGTCCTCGACCGGCAGCCCGCTCGCACAAACGAGGTTGCCACCCGGGTCGAAAAGGATGTTTCGATCCGACCACACGTTCCGGTTGCCGCGATCACCGTCCCAGGACCACACCATCCCCGTATCGGCCCGACCGAAGCTGCCGAACGTCTCGTCGATCTCTCCGTTCGGTGTCAACTTGGCCAAGATCGACTTCATCGTTGCCATTGGGGCCTCCAGGCGAACTACGCGACGGCCGGCATTGATTGGAAGGTGATGTCAGCGCACTGTATGCCTCAAGTGCCTCTCCTCGCTCGGAGAACGCAACCCCACGCTTGCCTTGCCCCGTCGTGGCGGTCCCGGGCAGGCCGTTGCTCCACACCGTCAGCGCGGTGGACCGGCGCCGGCACTCCTTCATCGAGTGAGCGTGGACCTACCCATCGACGCGTTCGGCATCGTCGGAACCCACTCCGCCGCCCGGGGTTGTGGTGGGCCATGAGGGAATCGAACCCCCGACCTCCTGCGCGTCATGCAGGCGCTCTAGCCAACTGAGCTAATGGCCCCGGGATGGACGAAGTTAGCAGGCCGCTACCTTCGCGTTGGAACTCGCTCTACAAGATGGTGCCGGCGCCCAACAGCACGCGCAGTTCACCGATCAGACCGCCGTTGGTGTCGACGCAGAACTGCTCGGGCAGGCGGAGAACTTTGCTCTCGCCGAGG
>CBDTZB010000186.1:0-5422 GCA_965364795.1 uncultured Nocardioides sp. | reverse complement strand
GCCTTGTTGTTCCACCAGCAGTTGCCGGTGTTGCCCGGGAAGCTGTCCCACCAGAAGTCGGTGCCGTTGGCCAGCTTCTGGCCAGCCGGGCTCATGCCCATGGTGTTGCCGTGAAAGATGTTGCCGAAGGAAGTCGAGACCTTGCTCTGGTCGCAGCCCGGAACGGGTGTGTTGCTGCCGAGCGGCGGAGGCCCGCAGACAGTGGCGTCGGGCACGGCGAAGAGCATCGTCCCGCGTCGCCAGTTGTCGTAGAAGTGATTGTCCTTCACCGTGTTGTTGTTCCCGCCGGCCAGCCACAGACCGGTGCCGACAGGGGCAGCGATGAACGGCTCAACGTCTGAACTCTTGTCGAAGACATTGAAGTTGTTCGAGTAGAAGTTGTTGCGGGAGACCATGTTGCCGTGCTGCGGGAAGCCCGGGTGGCCCGGAGCGGTGAACACGTCGGTGGTGAACCCGAGAGCGTTGTCGTAGAAGTTGTTTCGCGTCACGAGCGTCCCGTGGCTGTTGGTGCCGGAGAACCCGCTGGCGTTGTGGTGGCTGTCGCAGCGACGCACCGTCTGGCTGTAGCGGAACTTCGGGTAGAACTCCTTGTACCGGTTGTCGGTCGAGTCGGCTCCGGAACCCGGGTAAAGGCCGGAGTCTCCGTGGCCGGCCGCGTCGCAGTCCTGGATGAGTCCGTGATCGCCCGTGAAGGTGAGGACGCCGTAGCCGCCGGCGTAGTAGACCTTGAACTTCTCAAGGCGGTATCCGTCGGTCTCCAGGACGTAGATGTCGTGCTCGCGAGCGTGACGGACGGTGACGTTGCGCAGGACGAAGCCATCAGCCCGGTCGACGAAGACACCGACGTCCTTCTTGTGACCCACTGCCGAGGGTCCCCCGTTGCCCGCCTTGGCGCTGCCCGCTTCGATGATCACGTCGTCAGCGCTCACGCCGGAGCCTTCGAGTTGGAGGTTGCACCGGATGCACTTCCCGACGACCGGGATGCCGTGGCGGTCCTCATGCGGCTCACCCGGCAATGCGCCGGTGTCGGGACCCCTACCGATCACGGCGATCAGGTTGGCGTCGTTGGGGCAGTTCAACTGGAAGTTGTGGGACAGCGCTCCGGGGTCACCGCTGTCGGCCTTGGTGAGGTACTTGTCGCAGGAACGATCTCCCGTGGGCTGCTTGCGTGAGCGTGTCTCGCGGTAGAGCCCGGGCATCACGACGACTCGGTCGTTGTTGCTTGATGCCGTGACCGCTCGCTGGATCTGGCGGTAGGAGCAGCGTTTGAACAGCTTCCGGTTCACCTTGAGGAGCCGCTTCGCCGCAGCCTTGCCCAGCGTCCTGTGCACCGTAGGGCGAATCTCGAAACCCTTGGTCCGGCCTAAGCGGATAGCCCGCTTGACGCGTCGCATCGAGTCCTTCTGACACACGACCCGTGTGTCGCCTCGGCGCTTATCGATAAGCGCGGACTTCAGGGAGCGCGCTTTGGGCACCTGGCCCCCCGCACACGGGGAGACCTCACAGTCGGCCTTCGGATCTGGCCAGTACGACGGCCGTTCGACGTGAGCCTGAGCCGCCGGTGCCGGCAGCACGAGGAGTGACAGTAGGACGGCCGCAGCAGATAGGGCGGCGAGGAGCAGTCGGCGCACAGGGGTGCCTTTCGCGAACGGCGCCCGCCGTACGGGCGCGACACCTGATCAACGCCCATGTGGATGTGACGTTACGCACATCCTGAGAGTTTCCTGAACGCTGGTCTGGACCGGCGCTCGCTCTCGGCCGGTGTTAGACGCGGTGCAGGCGACGAGCGGCTTCGGCGATCGAACCCGTCAGCGAGGGATAGACGGTGAAGGTCTGCGCCAATTGGTCCGCGGTCAGCGACTCGGCGACCGCAATGGCGACGGGGTGGATCAACTCGCTGGCCCGCGGCCCGACCACCACTCCCCCAACCACGATGCCCGTCCCAGGGCGGCAGAAGAGTTTGACGAAACCGTCTCGGACGCCCTGCATCTTGGCCCGGGGATTCCCGGCCAGCGGCAGGATGACCGATTCCGCCTGGATTTCGCCTGCATCCACGGCTTGCTGGGACCACCCGACGGTGGCGATCTCCGGGGCGGTGAAGACGTTAGAGGAAACCTTCTTCAGATCCAGCGCGCGGACGTCGTCGCCCAAGTAGTGCCACATCGCGATTCGTCCCTGCATGGCTGCCACCGAGGCCAGCATTAGCACCCCGGTGCAGTCACCGGCGGCGTAGACACCCCGAGCGGTGGTCCGCGAGACCCGGTCGACCCGGACGAAGCCGCCGTCGTCGAGTTCTACGCCGGCCTCTTCCAAACCCAGATCGGAGGTCTTGGGAACCGAGCCGAGGGCCAGCACGCAGTGGGAGGCCTCCACGGTCCGGCCGTCGGTCAGGGTGACGGTCACGACGTCGCCGTTGCGCACCACCGACTCCATCCGCGAACGACTCAGAACGGTCATTCCGCGACGCTTGGAGACCTCCTCCAGCACCAGCGAGGCGTCGGCGTCCTCGCCGGGCAGGACCCGGTCGCGAGAGGAGATGAGCGTGACCGGGATCCCCAGGGCGAGGTAGGCGCTGGCGAACTCGGCACCGGTCACCCCGGAGCCGACCACCACGATGGAGGTGGGGACCTCGGTCAGGTCGTAGACCTGCTCCCAGGTCAGGATGCGTTCGCCGTCGGGCTGGGCTGTGGCCAGGGTCCGCGGGGCGGCTCCGGTGGCGATCAGGATGGCGTCGGCCTCGAGGGTCTGATCTCCGACGACGACCCGGCTGGGGCCGTCGAGACGTCCGCGCCCGGTCACGACGGTGACGTTCTCCTTCTCGAGCCGACGCACGATGTCGGCCGACTGGCTCATCGCCAGGCGCTTCACCCGGGCGTTGACCCGCGCCAAGTCGACCGTGATGCTGGTGGCGTCATCTCCGCCAGCATCGCGGAAGCGCACCCCAAGCTCGGCCGCATCGGCCATGTCGGTCATCACCTCGGCCGTGGCGATCAGTGTCTTGCTGGGCACACAGTCGGTGATCACGGCAGAGCCGCCGATGCCGTCGGAGTCGACGACGGTGACCTCTGCTCCCAATTGAGCGGCGACCAGGGCGGATTCGTAACCCCCGGGTCCGCCACCGAGGATGACGACCTTCTCGCTCATGACACTCCCGTGTTCGTCGCTGTCGTGTTAGTCGCTGCGTTGATCAGCCAGCCCACTCTGCTCCAGGTCACATGTGAATTTGGTGCCCGGCGATCCCGTGGATCGCCTCCATGACGGCCTCGGAGAGGGTCGGGTGGGCGAAGACGTTGCGGGCGACCTCGTCGGCTGTCAGGTCCCACTGCTGGGCCAGCGTCAGCATCGGCAACTGCTCGGTCACGTCGGGACCGATCATGTGGGCACCAATGATCTCGTTGTGTTCGGCGTCAGCCACGATCTTGACGAAGCCCACGGCTTCGCCGAGCCCCTGCGCCTTGCCGTTGGCTGAGAACGGGAACTGCGACGTCTTGACGTCGTAGCCCTTCTCCTCGGCCTGAGCCTCGGTGTAACCGAACGAAGCGATCTGCGGCTGGCAGTAGGTCGCCCGCGGGATCATGTCGAAGTTGATCTCCATGGTCTCGGCGTCCGCGATGGTCTCCGCCGCCACGATCCCCATCATCTCGGCGGTGTGGGCAAGCATCAGCTTCCCGGTCACATCACCGATGGCGTAGACGTTGTCGACGTTGGTACGACCGCGTCCGTCGACCTCGATGGCGCCGCGATCCGACACCGTGACCCCCAGGGCGTCCAGGCCGAAGCCCTCGACGCGCGGGGCGAAACCGATAGCCTGCAGAACCTTGTCGGTCTCGAGGACCTCTTCTTTGCCGTCCTTGGACACGGTGACCTTCACCTTGTCGCCGGAGTCGTCGATCTTCTCGACCTTCGTCGAGAGCATGACTTTCACGCCGAGCTTCTTGTAGTGCTTGGCGAGTTCCTTCGAGACGTCCGCGTCTTCGGTGGGCACCATCCGGTCGAGGAACTCCACGATGGTCACGTCGACCCCGAAGTTCTTCATCACGTAGGCGAACTCCACGCCGATGGCACCGGAGCCCGCGATAACGATGGAGCCCGGCAGGTTGTCGTCGAGAATCTGCTCCTCGTAGGTCACCACGCGGTCACTCAGCTCGGTGCCCGGGATGAGCCGGGTCGTAGCGCCGGTGGCGATGATGAGGTTGTCGAAGGTGTAGGAGGACTTCTCGCCGTCCTTCTCGACGTCGATGGAGTTGGCGCCAGTCAGCGTCCCCCAGCCGTCGATCTCCTTGATCTTGTTTTTCTTCATCAAGAAGTGGACGCCCTTGACGATCCCTTCGCTCACCTTGCGGGAGCGGGCGTGGGTGGGCCCGAACTTCATCGTGGCGTCGCCTTCGATGCCGAACTTCTCCTTCTCGTGCGTAAGCACGTGAGCGAGTTCGGCGTTGCGCAGGAGCGCTTTGGAGGGAATACAGCCGACGTTGAGACAGACACCTCCCCAGTACTTCTCCTCCACCACGGCAACAGACTTGCCGAGTTGGGCTAGACGAATGGCGGCGACGTACCCACCGGGGCCGGCACCGAGAACGAGGACATCGAAGTCAGTCACCCCCTCAGCCTATGCCCATGGCCGCCGAAGGTCTCGCTACCCTGTGGACGTGACCTTGTACGCCGCCTACGGGACGAATCTCGACCCGGCCCGAATGGGCGACCGCTGTCCCCATTCACCTCTTCAGACGACCGGTTGGTTGGAGGGGTGGCGCCTGACCTTCGGCGGTGAGGAACATGGGTGGGACGGATCGCTGGCCACGATCGTTCAAGACTCCTTCGAGCAGGTCTTCGTGGCGGTCTACAACGTCACCGCCGAGGACATCACGCAACTCGACAGCTGGGAGAGTGCCGACAACGGGCTCTACCGCAAGACCAAGGTTCGGGTGTCGACCATGAACGGCGAGGTCGTCGCCTGGACCTACGTGCTGGACGCCTTCGAAGGCGGTCTCCCCTCAGCGTCCTACCTGGGGATTCTCGCTGAGGCTGCCGACGCAGCAGGGGCCCCTGCCGACTATGTGGGTGCCTTGCGCCGACGCGACTGCCGCTCAACGGGCTTGTAATCAGGGTGGGGCACTCGGCCGGTTAGAGTGCGTTGGTGAGTGAGACCAGCCCTTATGACCTAGCCGCCCAGGCAGCCGAACGACTCGCCGAGTTGACCGGCGTCGCCCAGCACGATGTCGCCCTCGTCCTCGGCAGTGGCTGGTTGCCCGCTGTTGACGGGTTGGGTGAGGCGACGGCGGAGATCGACGTCACCGACCTGCCCGGCTTCACCGCCGCCGCTGTGGCCGGCCACTCAGGGAAGATCCGGTCGATCAAGGCTGGCGACCGCCACCTGCTCGTGTTCCTGAGCCGCACCCACTTCTACGAGGGCAAGGGCGTC
>CBDTZB010000185.1:0-5432 GCA_965364795.1 uncultured Nocardioides sp. | reverse complement strand
AGGGGATCATCTGTTCCAACGCCTCCGCGGGAGGCTTGATGATGATGTCGACCCCCTCGCCCAGCACATTGAGTTCGAAGTCGGTCACCAGAGCGGCAATCTCGATCACCGCATCCGCGACGAGGTCGAGGCCGGTCATCTCACAGTCAATCCATACGAGTCGGTCAGTCACGTGGCGAACCCTACTCACCGCTCGCTTCGTTGACCCTTTACGGTTCGAGGTGGCAGGCGAGGAGAGCACACATGGCCACGAGGAATGCCGCTGAGCAGGCGGAGAAGGAGCGTCGTCAGCGACGCGCAGCCCGACTGAACATGTTGGGCGTGGCGGGCCTGGTGGCCATCGTCATCGGTGGTGCTGTGGTGCTGAACGTTTTTCGCGACAACGGGCCGGGCCCGGTGGATGCGCCAGCGGCGGGATCGAGTGTCTACGGGTTGGCCCTGGGCGATGAGCAGGCCCCGACGTCGGTGGTGGTCTATGAGGACTTCGTCTGCCCGTTCTGTGGGGAGTTCGAGGCAGCCAGCGCGCAAGACTTCGCGCGCCTCGCCGACGAAGGCAAGGTGGTGGTCGACTACCGACCGTTCGACCTTCTGGGGACCGCCTACTCGCGCGATGCCGCCCATGCCTTCTCGGTGGTGCTCACGGAAAGTGGGCCCGAGGTGGCTGCGGTTCTTCACGAGATGCTGTTCGAGCAGCAGCCAGAGGAGTCGGGTCCGTTCCCTGATGTGGACTGGTACGTCGACCTAGCCGTGCAGGCCGGTGCTGACGAGGACGTCGTACGCCCAGGGATCGTGGAGGGGGACGAGACCTGGGTCGACGAAGCCACCAAGGAGGCGGTCAACGCGGGGGTGCAAGGGACGCCAACGATCCTGCTCAACGGTGAGGTCTTCGACGACTACGGCGACATGGAGGAGGCAGCTTCCACGCTGGTTTCGTTGATCCTTGACCGGAGTGCCACGATCGAGCCATGACGTCGAACGAGCTGTCTGCCTTCATCGCTGCCCTGCCCAAGGCGGAGTTGCACGTCCACCAGGTCGGGTCCGCCTCGCCGCGCATCGTGAGTGAGTTGGCTGAGCGTCATCCCGGGACGGTGCCGTCGGATCCCGAGGCGCTGCGCGCGTTCTACGAGTTCCGCGACTTCGCTCACTTCATCGATGTCTATCTGGCGGTCGTGGGGCTGATCCGCACTCCGGAGGACATCCGCTACCTGACCTACGAGGTCGCCCGGGACCTCACCGAGCAGCAGGTGCGCTACGCCGAACTGACCTGCACGCCGTACACCTCGGTGGCGGTGGGTATTCCGATCGAGGCCTACGGCGAAGCGATCGAGGACGCCCGCCTGGCCGCCGAGCGCGACTTCGGGCTGACGATGCGGTGGATCTACGACATTCCTGGTGAGTCGGGTATCCCTGCAGCCGACGCCACCTTGAACTACGCCCTGAACCATCCCACCGATGGGCTGATCGGCTTCGGCCTCGGCGGTCCCGAGGTCGGGGTTCCCCGGCCTCAGTTCGAGTCGCACTTCTCAGCCGCCCGAGCCGCCGGACTGCGTTCGGTGCCGCACGCCGGAGAGACCACTGGTCCGCAGACCGTGTGGGACGCCGTACACCTGTTGGGGGCCGAGCGGATCGGCCACGGGACATCTGCGGCGCTGGATCCTGCGTTGCTGGACCACCTGGCCGCCGAAGGCATCGCGTTGGAGGTTTGCCCGTCGTCCAACCTCGCCACTCGCGCCGTGGCGTCGATGGCCGAGCATCCGCTGCCGGCGTTCGTGGCTGCTGGGGTGCCGGTGACGATCAACTCCGACGACCCGCCGATGTTCAACACGACCCTGAACCGCGAATACGAACTCGCAGCCGATCTGCTGGGTCTCGACAAGCGCGGTGTCGCTGACCTGGCCCTGGCCGCCGTGACGGCGTCGTTCGCGCCAGACGATGTGAAGGTCCGCATTGATCAGGAGATCGAAGCGACCCTCTGATTGTTCCCGGATGATCAGTCAGAGCAGAAGTTCGGCTAGGAGCGCCTCGACCCGTCCCTTGATTGCGTCGCGGATGGGGCGCACCGCCTCCAGTCCCTGGCCGGCGGGGTCGGCGAGCACCCAGTCCTCGTAGCGCTTGCCCGGGTAGATCGGGCAGACGTCTCCGCAGCCCATGGTGATCACGGCGTCGGAGGTGCTCACGGCGTCGTCGGTCAGGACCTTGGGGGTCGAACTTGTGAGGTCGATCCCGACCTCGGCCATGGCTTGAACCGCGACCGGATTGATCTGGTCGGCGGGTTGGGAGCCAGCGGAGAGGACTTCGACGCGGTCGCCACCGAGGTGAGCGGTGAAGGCGGCGGCCATTTGGGAGCGTCCGGCGTTGTGCACGCAGACGTACAGGACGGTGGGCACGGTCGTCGGGGCGTGAGACATCGACATGGGTCGATCGTGGCAGAGTCTGGCCGGGTGCCGCAGGCGACCCTTGACCGGCAATGTCAGTGGTGAATAGCATCGTTATATGACGATGAATCCAGGGGTGGCGCTGCCGGAATCCGCGGCGCTCTTCCGGGCTCTGGGTGACCGTCAGCGGTTGCGGATCCTGCACCACCTCCTGACGGGTGCCCATCGGGTCGTTGACCTGACGGCTCACCTGGGGTTGGCGCAGTCGACGGTGTCCAAACATCTGGCGTGTCTGCGTGACTGTGGTCTGGTGGAGTCGCAGGCGGTCGGTAGGTCATCGGTGTTCACGTTGTCCCACGCGGCGCTGGTCACTGCGCTGCTCGGTTCGGCGCAGGAGTTGCTGGTCGCGACCGACGACGCGGTGACGACCTGTTCGACGTACGACGAGGCGAGTGCCTGATGGGCGCCGGACACGGCCATGGGCACGGGGCCGTCACCGCGGGTGGGCGGCACCGCACCCGGATGGTCATCGCCTTCGGTTTAGTGGCGTCGTTCTTCCTCATCGAACTCGTGGCGGGGATCGTCACGGGTTCGCTGGCGCTCATCTCGGACGCCGGCCACATGGCCGCGGATGTCGTGGCACTGGGGGCCGCCCTGGTCGCGACCAGGATCGCGGGCCGTCCCGATCGGAGCGGTCGGCGCAGCTATGGCTCCTACCGGGCTGAGATCTTCGCCTCCGGCTTCACCGTGCTGTTGATGCTGGGGGTTTCGGTGTACGTCGTGGTCGAGGCGATCAGCCGAATCGGCGAGACGGTGAAGATCGTCGCCGGTCCCGTGCTGGTGGTGGGGGCGCTCGGGTTGCTGATCAACCTGGTGACTCTCGCGCTGCTGCGCACCGGGGCGAAGGAGTCGTTGAACGTCAAGGGTGCCTACCTCGAAGTGATTGCCGACGCGGTCGGGAGCGTGGGCGTAATGGTCGCCGCGGCGCTGGTGATGGCGACGGGGAGCGGGGTGTGGGACACGGTGATCGCCCTAGCCATCGGTGCCTTCGTGTCGGTCCGCGCTCTGTTTCTCGGGCGGCAGGTGCTAGCTGTTCTGGGCCAACACGTTCCAGAGGGTCTGAACATCGAAGATGTGGCGGCGGACCTCGAGGCGCTGGAGGGAGTGGGCAACGTGCACGACCTGCACGCCTGGACGCTGACGTCGGGGATGAACGTGGCCACCGCTCACCTGGTGCTGAGCCCCGGGGCGGATGCTCAGACTGTTCTGGGAGCGGCGCAGCAGGTGCTGAGCCGGGATCACGGAATTGATCACGCGACCCTGCAGGTCGAGGACAAACCCCTGGCGGCGTGTCACGAGCTCACCTGGTGAGCGCTGGAACTGCTGCGTGATGCGCATCACCTTGGCGTTGTGATGGTCCGAGTTGTCGTACTTTGTGGACACCGTTCAGTCAAGGGAGCCTCAGTGTCCTCAGCCCGATCACGACTTGCCGCCAGCACGCTTGCCCTCGTCTGCGGCAGTGCAGTTCTCGCGCCAGCTGTCGCCTCGCCGGCAGCGCCCGCGGTGGTTTCCTCCGTGCCCTCCGAGCGCTCCGGCGTGCTGCGGTACGTCGCCCTCGGCGACTCCTACAGTGCCGCTTCGGGTGTCCTGCCCGTGGACCCCACTGATCGCACCGCTGTGCAGTGCCTGCGCTCGACGCGGAACTACCCGAAGGTGATCGCGAAGCGGATCGGGGCGGACCTCACTGACGTTTCCTGCGGTGCGGCGGACACCGATGACTTCACCGGCTCCCAGCAGCGTGGGGTCGCGCCTCAGCTCGACGCGTTGAGCAGGAACACGCAACTGGTGACGATGACGATCGGTGGCAACGACAGCAGTGTCTTCCTCAACTCCATCCTGCAGTGCGGAGCTGAGGGTCTGGCCTCGGCGGGGCAGGGGAGTCCTTGCAAGGACAAGTACGGCGTATCGTTCGTTCGCACCCTGCGCAAGAAGACGTTCCCTGCGCTGAAGAAGGCTCTGCGTGCGGTGCACAAGAAGTCGCCTCGCGCTCGGGTCGCCATCCTCGGCTATCCGCACATCTTGCCGCCGACGAAGGGCTGCTACCCGTTGATGCCGGTGGCCACCGGCGACGTGCCGTACTTGTTCAAGTTGCAGAAGGTGCTTAACAACAAGGTTCGTCGCGCTGCGCGCAAGACCGGTTCGATCTACGTCAACGTGCCCCGCGCGTCTAAGGGGCACGACGCCTGCCAGTCGGTCACCAAGCGTTGGGTGGAGCCGGTGCTCGTCGGCACCAACCCGGTGATCGTGCACCCGAACGCCGTGGGCGAGGCCGAGATGGCTCGACTGACCATCAAGCGACTGAGGCTGAACTAGGCGCTGAGCACCAGGTCGGTCCATCGGATGACGTCGACGGTGAAGCGTTCCGCGGGCGTGGGCGCCCGGGGCGCAGTTGATCGATAGCGGTGGCCGGTCGGGGTGACGGTCTCGACTTGATGTCGGCCCGCGTGGGGCTCGGTGGTCTGGGTCCAGCCGGGGGCCTGTTTCGCGCGGTTGCAGGCCACGCAGAGGCCCTGCCCGTTCTCTGCTGTGGTTTCTCCGCCGCTGTCGGCCGTCGTGATGTGGTCGGACTCGGCGATCGGTGCGTCACACCAGGGAGTCCGGCAGATGCCTTGGTCTCGCAGGCGTAGGAACTCCGCTATCCCGTCGGTGTGGAACCGCTGCTTGGTCGTCATCGCGATCAGACGACCGTGGGGGTCGGCGTACAGCCCCCGGATGAACGCCTGGACCGCTGCGGAGTCCATCGAGTTCGCAATCAAGTTCCTGGCCACCTCGGCGGGCACCGGTCCGAACCCGGGAACAATGGCAGGGTTGTGACCAGCCCCGAAGAGGCTGGAATCCGAGATCACCACGTGCACCGTGACCGGAACGCCGGCGGTCTCCGGTGGTTGAGGAGGCGCGCCAGCACTGGCGGTTTCCGGTGGTTGAGGAGGCGCGCTAGCGCCGGCGGTTTCCGGTGGTTGAGGAGGCGCGCTAGCGCCGGCGGTTTCCGGTGGTTGA
>CBDTZB010000184.1:0-5447 GCA_965364795.1 uncultured Nocardioides sp. | reverse complement strand
ACGACGTCTATGCCCCGTCCACGACGTTGCGTGAGTCGGTCATCCTGCGCGACACCACCTGCGTGTTCCCGTACTGCCGCCGGGCGGCTAGGGCCTGCGATCTGGACCATATCTGCCCCTTCAGGGAGTCCGGGACGACGTGTGAATGCAATTTGGCTCCGTTGTGTCGACATCACCACCAGCTGAAAACCCATGCGGGCTGGCGCTATCGACCGGTTGAGCCCGCGGTCTATCGGTGGACCGACCCCCATGGTCAGCACTTCCTGCGGACCCGGGACGGCACCATCGACCTCACCGTTGTTCACGATGACGTCGAGAAACCGGAAGCGCCCGCCGCTTAGTTGTTCGATTGGGTGGCGACCGATGTGCGCCAGAATCGGTGTATGACGAACTTGCGATGCAAAGCGTGATGAGCGCGCTTCACCCTGACGACGCGGATTTGATCCTAGTGACGTGCGTGAAGACCAAGCTGTCGATCCCGGCTGCCGCCCAGGACCTCTATGTCTCGGATCTCTTCAAGAAGCAGCGAACGTACGCCGCGCGCCGGGAGCTGCCGTGGTTCATCCTGTCGGCTGAGCATGGCCTGGTGCAGCCCGAGGAGTGGTTGTCCCCCTATGAGCGTTACCTGCCCGACATGGGTGCGGCCTATCGAAGTGCGTGGGCCCTCTGGGTCGCAGCCCGATTGGAAGTGCTGGCAGGCGAGTTGGCGGACGCCGTGATCGAAGTTCATGCGAGCGCCACCTATGTGAAGGCCCTACGCCCGCACTTGGAGGGCCGAGGCGCGAAATTGATCACTCCGCTCGAGGGCCTAGGCCAGGGGCAACGTTTGGCTTGGTACCTCGCTCGGGGCGTCAGGGGTGAACCTGAGTTCGAGCGGGCCCCCGCCGGTGAAGCGGTACGACACCGAGAGGCCGATCGGTTCGTAGTGGATCTTCGCGCTCCAGAGTCTGCCGTGTCTCCGCCAGACTTCGTAGCGGGCAACGTGTCCGTCGAGATCGACCAGGCGGGCCTTTACAGTTGGTGGGTCGATGAGTCTGGCGCCGAGCAACTGGCCCTCGGGCTCGGGTTTCCAATGGCCGCAGGGATGATCTATGCCGGCTTGGCAGGAGCCACGAAATGGCCCAGCGGACGTAGATCGACGAACACGCTGCGTAAACGTATTCGAGATATGCACCTCGGCGGCCGACACGAGTTCTCCACCTTTCGCCGAACCTTGGGGGCGATCCTCGTCAAGGCCAGAGACGAGGCGGAGATCGATGAGATCGCTCTGACTGAGTGGATGCACGAGCACCTGATGGTCGTGGTGGTGTCTCATGACGATCCGGACACGCTGGGCAGGCTCGAACGGGAGGTTCTCCAAGAGTTGGACCCGCCGCTCAACCTGAGCGGTATGGCCAAGACGCCTCTGCGGGTGCGCTTGAGCGAACTGCGCCGCCCGCACAACTAACCGTCTAGGCTCACCGCTACCTTCGACGAACCAGGGGAACAGTGTCCGCGCAGTTCATGATCCAGGTCGTCTCGGCCGCGTCCGACATCGATGACATCACCCTCAATATCCCCGAGGGATTGACCCTCGGCACGAAGATCCTGATCGCGGTCTTCCTCTTCGGCGTCGCCCTGAGCGTCAAGCTCTCCGACTTTCGAGACATCACCCGCCGGCCGGGGATCTTCGCCGTCGCTCTGCTGACCCAGTTCATCGTCATCCCCGCGGTCAGCCTCGGCCTGATCGCCCTTCTTGACGTCCAAGCCTCCGTCGCCCTGGGTCTCCTTCTCGTGGTCTGCCTGCCGGCGGGCAACCTGTCGAACCTGTTGACCTTCCGCGCCCGGGGCGACGTCGCGCTCTCGGTCTCGTTGACCACGCTCTCCAGCGCAGGCGCCGTGCTGATCACCCCGATCGCCTTGGCCTTCTGGGGTTCGCTCTCCCCGCAGGTCGCCGACACCCTCGAGGATGTCGACCTCTCGCCCATCGATGTCCTCCTCGATGTCGGTCTCCTCATCGGGCTCCCGTTCGCCGCCGGTGTCTTCGTCGCTCACAAGTTCCCCGCGTTCTCCGAACGCACGAAGCGCTTCGTTGAACCCGCCGTGGTTACTCTGCTCACGCTCCTGATCGTCGGGGGGCTCGCGGGCAACGCCTCGACCGCGCTGGACTACATCAAGATCGTCGCCCTAGCGGTGATCGGCCAGAACCTCCTCTCACTCGGCATCGGGTACGCCGCCGCCTCGGCCTGCCGCCTGCCCACCGCCGGACGTCGTGCCATGACCCTGGAGATGGGTATCCGCAACACCGCCTTGGGTCTCGTCCTCGCGCTCACCTTCTTTCCCGAGCAGGGTGGAGTCGCCGTCACCGTCGCGCTATGGGGTCTATGGGACCTGATCACGGGATTCGGCCTATCGACCTATTGGAAAAGAACCGCAGATACCTCGCCGACTCCGTGACAGTGGCCTAGAACACGTTCTAGTCTGCGGACATGACTTCTCAGCCGGACCGCCAGTTGCTCACGTCGTACGTCGCTGGCTCCGAACCCCGCTTCGTCGACTACAGCCTCGCCCCCGAGGGTGCACCCAATGTGGTGATGGTGGTGCTGGACGACGTCGGCTTCGCCCAACTTGGCTGCTTCGGCGCGACGATCGACACCCCCAACATCGACCGGCTCGCAGCCGGCGGTCTGCGCTACAACCGCTTCCACGTGACCTCGGTCTGCTCCTCGACCCGCGCAGCCCTGCACACCGGCCGCAACCACCACGCCGTCGGGATGGGTGTCACCGAGGAAGCCGCCCTCGGATTCCCGGGCTACACCGGCCGGATCCCCAAGTCCGCGGCGTTCCTCGCCCGCGTGCTGCGCGACGGCGGCTACAACACGATGTCCGTCGGCAAGTGGCACATGACCCCCAAGACCGACTACTCCGCTGCTGGCCCCTTTGACCAGTGGCCCCTCGGGATGGGGTTCGAGCGTTTCTACGGCTTCCTCGGTGCTGAGACGAGTCAGTGGACCCCCGACCTGGTCCGCGACAACAGCCACATCGACCCGCCGAAGACCCCGCAGGAGGGCTACCACCTCACCGAGGACCTGGTCGACGAGTCGATTCGGATGATCCAGGACCAGCAGCAGGCTGAGGCCCGCAAGCCGTTCTTCCTCCACCTCGCCACCGGTGCTGCCCACGCCCCACACCAGGTGCCCGAAGAATGGGTCGTCCCCTACGAAGGCGCCTTCGACGACGGTTGGGAGGCCTGGCGCGAGCGGGTCTTCGAACGCCAGGTCGCCGAGGGCGTCGTACCCGCCGACACCGTGTTGACCCCGCGCCCGTCCTGGGTGCCCGAATGGTCGACCCTGCCGCCCGAGCAGCGTCGCCTCTTCGCCCGCTACATGGAGGTCTTCGCTGGTTTCATGACCCACACCGACCACCACCTCGGTCGCCTCTTCGACTACCTCGACCAGCGCGGCATCGCCGACAACACCATGGTCATGGTGCTCTCCGACAACGGCGCCAGCGCTGAGGGCGGGGTCACCGGCACCCTCAACGAGGCCGCCGCCTGGCTCGGTCAGGGTGAGTCGGTCGAGGAAGCCGTCGAGAAGTCCGACGACATCGGCGGTCACGAGGCCTACAACCACTACCCCTTCGGCTGGGCCTGGGCCGGAAACACCCCGCTGCGTCTGTGGAAGCGCTACGCCTGGCTAGGCGGGGTCCGCACCCCGCTCGTCCTCGCCTGGGGTGACCGCGTCCAGACCAAGGGCGCTATCCGCGACCAGTTCTGCCACGCGGTCGATGTCTACTCCACCGTCCTGGACGCCGCCGGCATCGCCGCCCCCACCGCCGTCGACGGCATCACCCAACAACCCGTCGACGGCGCCTCCCTGCTCCCCTCAATCGACGAGGCGGACGCGGCTGAGCACCGCCGCCTCCAGTACTTCGAGATGATGGGCTCCCGCGGGATCTATCACGACGGCTGGAAGGCCGTCACGGACTACGTCGCCAACCAGTTCGGCGAACGCGAGGTCCTGCCCGGCAGCTACGACTTCAACACCGACCACTGGTCGCTTTTCCGCCTGACCGACGATTTCTCCGAGGCCAACGACGTCTCGGCCGAACACCCCGAGGTCGTACGCCGCCTCGAGCAGCTCTGGTGGGCCGAAGCAGGCCGCAACCAGGTGCTCCCGCTCTTCGAGTTCCCCGAGTCCATGGCGCACATGCACCCCGGCGCCTACCCGCAGCCCGATCGCGTCCACTTCACCCCCGGCGGCGGACCCGTTCAGGACTGCCAGCTTCCCGCCACGATCGGCGGCTTCGAACTCCGCGCGCAGATCGTCGTCCCCGAAGGAGGCGCCGAAGGTGTCATCACCGCTTTGGGCGACCGCCACGGCGGTTGGGGTTGGTACCTCCTCGACAGCCGCCCCGTCGCCACCTTCGCGATGTACGAAGGCCCGATCCGGCTCGCCGGCTCTGACGCCTTGGCTCCCGGCCGCCACGACCTGTCGCTGCATTATGTCCCCGGCATGGAGCCGATCGTGGCCCTGCTCGTCGACGGCGTGGAGGTCGACTCAGCCCCGATGCCCGGGCTCTTCTTCTTCCCGAACCTCTCCACTGCAGCCAGCGGGATGTTGGTCGGCCGGGACCGCGGCTTCCCCGTCAGCAGCGACTACGCTCCGCCGTTCCCCTTCACCGGAGAGCTTGTCGGTGTTGATCTGATCAGCGGTGCCCCGAAGGCGACTCCCGACCCCGAAACCGCCCTCAAGGCAGCGCTGGCCTCCGACTGATCGTGGGCGACTAGCCTGAGCCCGTGCCGCCGAGATCCCCATTACCCCCGCGGCACGGGCTGAACGCTGCCTGGTTGCGTACTCCAGATCGATCGCCCACGGCACCCTGGTCATCCATGGGGGAGTGGCTCCACCACCGGCTCCCCGATCACGTCGAGGTCGACGAGATGCTCGCCGGTGAACGGTTCGTCTACGACGACCTGCGCCCGGTCCGCGAGGACGACTCCTACACGCCCCACACCTTCATGTGGTTTCACCGTGACCTGCGCGAGGAGGCGCCGGTCCCGGGCGAGTTGCGGATCTTGCATCGCGACGAGCGCCTGGTCGTGGTGGACAAGCCAGCCTTCCTGGCCACCATTCCGCGCGGGAAGCACGTGCAACAGAGCGTCGTCGTACGCCTGCGGGCTGAGCTGGGTCTGCCCGAGCTCTCCCCGATGCATCGTCTGGACCGGGTGACTTCCGGAGTCCTGATGCTGGCCACCGAACGCCGCTGGCGCTCTCACTACCAACTCATGTTCGAGCATCGGCGGGTCACCAAGACCTACTTGGCCCTCGCCGGGTATCGCGACGACCTGACCTTTCCACTCACCGTGCGCAACCACCTGCACAAGGAGGTCGGAGTCCACCAGGCCATGGTGATTCCCGACGCTCCCGTGAACGCCGAAACCCTCATCGAGCTCGATCATCGGGTCG
>CBDTZB010000183.1:0-5454 GCA_965364795.1 uncultured Nocardioides sp. | reverse complement strand
CAACCTGTGGCGAGTATCGCACACCGGACCGAGTCGGCTCTTATTGTCCAATCGCCAGCGGGTCGCCCACGACACCGGAATCGCTGAGCGGGCCCTGCGCACATCTAGTCAGCAGCGGGGACCCCGGGACCTCGAGGTCGGTGACCGAAGCGATACCGCGCAGGACGTCGTCCGGACGCACCGCGGGCACCTGGTGTCGCAGTACGAGATCGAGTTGCGCGGTGGCTGTGCCGGGTTCACCGACGGCCACCAAAGAGACCACCGCAGAGCGGCAGTCGAACTCGCGTAGGCCCTTCTTCGTCATCCGCTCGACCGGCACCGACTCCAGCGCCAGGAACTCCTCCGCGCAGCGCACGACCTGCTCGAACGGCAGCGACAGTTCCATCAGCCATCGGCTCGCTTCGAGGCGATCGGCGAGTCCGTCGCCCGGAGAGACCACTACCTGGAGAACATCGAGGCCATCGGGAAGTGACTCCTCCAGCGCTTGATGGATCGAGGCTGGGTCCACGATCTCGGCAAGGGCGATCTCGAGGTACTCCGCCTCGCTCGCTGAGCCCGTGGGAGCAGCGCCGGCGTAGGAGATGCGCGGGTGAGGGTTGAAGCCGGACGAGTAGGCCATCGGCACCCGGGCGCGGAAGATCGCGCGCTCGAAGGCGCGGCTGAAGTCGCGGTGACTGGTGAAACGCAGCCGGCCACGCTTGGCGTAGCGGATCCGCAGACGCATGACGGGAGGTGCCTGCTGTTCGGGCGGTTGGCGACTCATGGGTGGCGCACTCCCCAGGGTGTAGTGACGATCAGCGTAGGAACGGTCAGCGAGGTAAGGGTCAGCACTGAGCGAACTGATCCGGGTTGGTGATGAACGAGTCGCACGAGTCCTCGTAGTAAGAGGTCTGCACCGATGAGCCGAAGGCGAACAGCGCGGCGATCGCCAGGAACATCAGCACACTGAGGAGGCTGCCCACCAGCCCCGTCCAGAAGCCCGCCGTGGCTAGCCCTTCACCGCCCAGGGCTCCCCCGGAGGCCTGAATCCGCTTCCTCGAACTCCGTCCGATGATCATGGCGGGAATGCCGGTCAGGAAGCCACACATCACGATCGACAAGATGCCCAGCACCAGGGCCACGGTCGCGCTGCCGTCCGAGGGCGGTGGACCGTAGCCGCCGTACTGCTGGGCGGGCGTCCCGTAGGCCCCGTAGTTCTGGGGCGGCTGGTTCGCGGGCGCGTTCCACTCGGGAGGTTGCTCACTCATGTGTTGCGTCTCCTGCTCTCGCTGATTCCATCGCTGCTGAAGGGTAGACCGTGCCCGTCTCCTCCCCTGCCGGGCATTGACCCTCGCGACTCTCTCCGTCCGGGGCGCGTGGCACCCGACGTACCCTTGACCAGGACGGTAGTCATGCTGTTGGCACGGGAAGGAAGTGGGGGAACCGGTGAATATGCGCTGGGTCCACGCCTCTTTTGCGGTCCTGGCCCTCTCTCTGGTCGCCAGTGCCGTTTCCATCGTGATGATGGCCGGCACGCCCGGCGGGTCCCAGTTGAGGACACGAACGCCGGCCGAAGCAGCGATCACCGGGCCGATCACCGGGCTCCCGACCTTGCCAGCAACCGATCAGGCGACCGAACCGGGACTCACACTCGAGCCGTGCCGCCCCGCGGAACGCACCACCTTGACCGTGGTCAGCATCAACATCCACGGCGGAGTCGCCCGCGACGACTCCTACCAACTGCCCCGCCTGGCGGAGGAGATCCGTTCGTGGGACGCCGACGTCGTCCTGCTGCAGGAGGTGCACCGCTACCGCCAAAAGTCCGCACTGGAGGACCAGCCTCTGCAACTCGCCACGATGCTGGACATGAACGTCGCCTTCGGGCGGAACTTTACCCGCGACCCCGAGGCACCGGGGCGACCCCGCCGTGAATCCGGCACGGCGATCCTGTCCCGGCTTCCCATCATGGCGACGGGCAACGCCTCGCTACCCAATCAACCCGGGCTCCAGCCCCGCGGACTGGCTCGCATCGTGGTGCGAGTGGGTGGGCAACCAGTGGACATCTACAACACCCACCTTCAACACACGGCCGGCGACATCCGTGTCCTGCAAGCTCAGGGCATCGAACGGATCATCGCCGGCCAACCCATCCGCCCGTTCATCCTGGGTGGCGACTTCAACGCGACACCGGGCTCGACCGCGATGAGCGTCATCGGCGGCTTCACTAACGACGCCTGGACCGAGGCGGGCAACGGGTTGGGCCTGACCGTGCCGCCGCGGGAACCGCAGCGTCGGATCGACTATGTGCTCTACAACGGTCCGTGGCGACCGGTCGCCTCCGACGTGCTGACGTCCTCCGTGGCCGACCACCGCGCCGTACGCACGCAGTTCGAACTGATCCGCAACTTCCCCTGCTGACGCCGTACTCGTTGGACGCCTAGCGCTTGCGCGTCTCGCGCACCTTCTGCTGCGCCCAGACGGTGAAGTTGGCCAGCGTGTCGATGGCCGCTGCCGACACCTGCGCCTCATCGAGGTCGGGAATCTCCCCGGTGGTCTCGGGGCCGGCAACCAGCCGATCCAGGTCGCCGTGCGAGCGATAGCCGCGGGAGCGCAACTGCTCAACCTGGCGGCGGCCCTCTTCGGCCACCCACATCAGCTCCTTCGGCGGGAGTTTCAGGCGCGCGCTCGCGCTGCGGGCCAGTGCGCCCTTCACGATGGGATAACGCACGGCGTAGAGGTAGTCCTTCTCGTAGTCGGTCAACCGGTCTCCCAAGGCTGCGTTCAGCCGGCGGAAGACCTCGGACTCGACGTACCCGAAGGACGCGTTGACGTGATGGGTCGGCAGGTCGAGCAGGTCGGGATCGAAGCCCACCACCTCACCGAAGAGCGAGAAGACCCCGGTGGGGTCCTCCTTCATCGTGGGTACGGCGACGACATGAACGTTTTCCGGGGACAGTCCCGCGGCGAACCTGTCGGCAATGGCCGCGAAGTCCTGGCGCTGCCAGTAGTGCTGGGCGACCGGGCCCTCTTTGGCCCGCACCTGGTTCAGAAAGGTCGGGTAGTCCGTGGTCAGTCGGTGCTTGAGGAACTGCTGCCACTCCGAAGGCAGTTGCTGACCCCAGTCGCGGGCGGTGAGCACCACCCGCGGCTCGAGATCGGCTGCGGCGGCGATCTCGTAGAGCATCTCGATCCGGCGGGGGCCGATCTCGCAGAGGTCCTCATTGCTGATCAACAACGCATCGCCCGGGGTCTTTCGCAACACCCCCACTGCTTCCTTGAGCGCCTTCTTGCGCATCGGAGTGACGAACCCGGAGGCCATCACCCAGCCCAGCGGTCGCAGCAGATGCTTCACGTGCGCGGGCCGTCCCTGGTAGGGGATGCCGATGCCCGCCTTGGTCAGCAACTGGTTCGTGGAGGCCCACAGACCCTGCTGGAGAGCGGAGGTTCCGGTCTTGCTCGCTCCGATGTGGAGGTATAGAGGTCGCGACACGGCGCTCACCCTAGCGAGCGCCGGTGCCGCTCAGACCACGCTGAGGGGCAACAGCTGCTGACCGGTGGGACCGATCTGGATCTCGGTGCCCATCTCGGGGCAGACGCCACAGTCGTAGCAGGGGGTCCAACGGCAGTCCTCGACCTCGATGTCGGCACCATCGGCGACGGCCAGCGCGTCCTCCCAGTCGGCCCACAGCCAGTCCTTGTCGAGGCCGGAGTCGAGGTGGTCCCACGGCAGGGTCTCGTCGTAGGTGCGCTCGCGCAGGGTGAACCACGCGAGGTCCACATCGGTGTCGGCCAGGCCCTTCTCGCAGGCTGCGATCCAACGGTCGTAGGAGAAGTGTTCGCTCCAGCCGTCGAAGCGGCCACCGTCACGCCACACCTGCTCGATCACGGCTCCGACTCGGCGGTCCCCTCGGGAAAGCAGCCCCTCGATGATCCCGGGCTTGCCGTCGTGGTAGCGGAACCCGATGGCGCGGGCGTACTTCTTGTCGGCGCGGACCGTGTCTCGCAACTGCTTGAGGCGGTCGTCGGTGGTCTCCACGTCGAGCTGGGCCGCCCACTGGAAGGGGGTGTGTGGCTTGGGCACGAACCCACCGATCGACACGGTGGCCCGGATGTCGTTGCGCCCCGAGGACTCGCGGCCCTGGGCGATGACGCGCTTGGCCAGCTCGGCGATCTGGAGGACGTCCTCGTCGGTCTCCGTGGGCAGCCCACACATGAAGTAGAGCTTCACTTGGCGCCAGCCGTGGGAGTACGCCGCGGCGACGGTCTTGATCAGGTCCTCCTCGGTGACCATCTTGTTGATCACCTTGCGCAGCCGCTCACTGCCGCCCTCGGGGGCGAAGGTCAGACCCGAGCGGCGACCGTTGCGGGAGAACTCGTTGGCCAGGGTGATGTTGAAGGCATCCACGCGCGTGCTCGGCAGCGACAAGGAGACGTTAGAACCTTCGTACCGGTCGGCGAGACCCTTGGCGACCTCACCGATCTCGGTGTGGTCGGCGCTGGAGAGGCTGAGCAGGCCCACCTCCTCGAACCCGGTCTTGCGGATGCCGTTCTCGACCATGTCGCCGATCGTTTTGATCGACCGCTCGCGCACCGGACGGGTGATCATCCCGGCCTGGCAGAAGCGGCAACCGCGGGTGCAGCCGCGAAAGATCTCCACACTGAACCGCTCGTGAACGGTCTCGGCGAGCGGCACCAGCGGCTTGGCCGGGTAGGGCCAGGCGTCGAGGTCCATCAAGGTGTGCTTGGTGACGCGGTGCGGGATCCCGGGACGATTGGGGACGACACTGGTGATGGCACCGGGAATCGTTCCGTTGGCGTCGGCGTAGGTGACGTCGTAGAAACCGGGCACGTAGATGTTGCCGGTGACGGCGAGCCGTCGTAGCAGTTCCTCGCGGCCACTGGCCATGTCGCCGGCCGGTCGGCCCTCGCTCTTCCACTCCTTGATGACCTCGGAGATCGCGAGCACGACCTCCTCGCCGTCACCGAGCACGGCGGCATCGATGAAGTCGGCGATCGGCTCGGGGTTGAAGGCGGCGTGTCCACCGGCCAGGACGATCGGGTGACCGTCGGTCCGGTCGCGCGCGTGCACCGGGATCAACGCCAGATCGAGGGCGTTGAGCATGTTGGTGTAGCCCAACTCGGTGGAGAAACTCAGTCCGAGGATGTCGAAGTCCCCGACGGGACGGTGGGCATCGACGGTGAACTGCGGGATGGGTCCGTGCTCGTCACCCGTGCGCATGATGGCCTCGAGGTCCGGCCACACGGCGTAGGTGCGTTCCGCGACGATCCAGTCTCGCTCGTTGAGGACTTCATAGAGGATCTGCACGCCCTGGTTCGGCAGGCCAACCTCGTAGGCGTCGGGATACATCAGCGCCCAGTGGACGGTCGGGCCGGTGCCGGCCTGCTCTCCGCAGTCCCAGTCCTTGACGGTCGAGTTGAGTTCGCCGCCGACGTACTGGATGGGCTTGGAGACCT
>CBDTZB010000182.1:0-5459 GCA_965364795.1 uncultured Nocardioides sp. | reverse complement strand
GCCCACCCCACCTTCCACCCGGTGAAGGAGTAGGACTTGCCCGCGCTGGAGAGGGTCAGGGTCCGCTCTCCCATCCCGGGAAGGGTGGCCAGCGGGATGTGCTCGACGCCGTAGACGAGGTGCTCGTAGACCTCGTCGGTGACCACGATGAGGTCGTGCTCGATCGCCACCTCCGCGACGACCGCGAGCTCCTCGCGGGTCAGCACCGTCCCGGTCGGGTTGTGCGGGGTGTTGAGCAGAATCATCCGGGTTGCGGGTGTGACCGCCGCCCGGAAAGCCTCGGTGTCGAGGCGGAAGTCCGGAGCGCGAAGGGTGACGGGGCGGCGTACACCTCCGGCCATCTGGATCATCGCGGGATAGGAGTCGTAGTACGGCTCGAGCAGCACCACCTCGTCGCCCGGGTTGATCAGGCCCAGCATGGCGGCGGCGATGCCTTCGGTGGCGCCTGTGGTCACCACGACCTGGGTGTCCTGGTCCAACTCGATCCCGTAGTGGCGCTGCTGGTGGGCGGCGATGGCGGCCTGGAGCGAGGCGACCCCGCGTCCAGGGGCGTACTGGTTGGCGCCGGTGTGGAGGGCCTTGACCGCCTCCTCGATGACCTCCGGAGGTCCGTCCACGTCGGGAAACCCCTGGCCGAGATTGATTGATTGGGTCTGCACCGCCAGCGAGGACATCTTGCTGAAGATGGTCGGTTCGATCCCTTGCAGACGTTGGGAGAGCATGTTCCGACCCTAGACGGGACCCACTAGCCTGCTGCGGTGACTACCACTGACGACTCCCTTGCCGCTGATATCGACGCCTGCTGCCGCTTGACTGGAGAGTTCACTCTCCGCTCGGGACAGGTGGCGAGCGAGTACTTCGACAAATACCTCTTCGAGGCCGACCCCCTCCTCCTGGCCCGGGTGGCCCGCGAAATGATCCAGCTGGTGCCGCAGGGCACCGAGATGTTGGCCGGACTGGAGCTCGGCGGTGTGCCGATCGCTACCGCAGTCAGCGGCATCCTGGGGATGCCGACGCTGTTCGTGCGTAAGGAGGCCAAGGCCTACGGAACCGCCAAACTTGCGGAGGGCCCGCCGTTCGCCGGCAAGCGGGTCACCATCGTCGAGGACGTCATCACCACCGGCGGCGCGGTCCGTGACGCGGTGCGCGAGTTGCGGGCCGCCGGAGCGATCGTTGAGGTGGTGCTGTGTGCCATCGACCGCAGCGTGGGCGATGAGAACCCGCTGGCCGACGTCGACCTGGAGATCCGATCGGTGTTGACCAAGGCGGACCTGGACGCTGCGCGGGCGCAGTAACAACTGCTGGTCGAGCTCGTCGAGACCCCGCCTCTCGAGCGGTCCGCCGGTCGAGCTCGTCGAGACCACCCAGCGGGGTGATCAGTTCTCGGGCTCGGCCTGGATGTCGGCGGAAGCGGGATCCACGATTTCGTGCAGCGCCCTGCGGGCGGCCCGCTTGTGCTTGAGCCACTCGTAGGCGATGGGGATGATCGAGAAGGCCAAGATGACCAGGATGGCCTTGTCGATGTTCTCGCCGAGGGTGGGGAAGGTCTGGCCGAGCCAGTAGCCGAGCGCCAGAATGCTGGCGACCCACAGGACGGCGCCGATGAAACTCCACCGGATGAAGCGCTGACGCTCCATCTGGGTCACACCGGCAACGACGGTGATGTAGGTGCGGACGAAGGGGATGAACCGTCCGATCACCAGCGCTTTGTTGCCGTGGAGGTCGAAGAAGGCTTGGGTCTGGTCGAAGTACTTCCGCTTGAGGATCCGGCCTTCACGCTCGTAGAGCGGTGGCCCAATGGCGCGACCGATCTCGTAGCCGGCGATGTTGCCACCAATAGCGGCCGCGGTCATCAAGGCGAACGCGATCGCGAGTTCGAACAACTGGCTGCCCGGGAAGATGTCGATGCTGCCGCCGGAGATGAACAACCCCATCGCGAAGAGCAGGGTGTCACCGGGGAGGAACGGGAAGAACAGCCCGCACTCGATGAAGATGATGGCCAGGCTGACCCAGAAGAAGGTTTCCCCGAACGTGTCGAGGAGCCACTGCGGATCGAGCCATTTGATGCCCAGAAGTTGGGGGTCCACGACGAGGGCAGGCAGATCCGGTAATAGTGCCAGCAACGTCACGCCCGTAACCGTACCCGTCGCCACCTACACGGCGCAGTAGTGTCACGCGCGTGGCTGATGATTCCTCCCCTGACGACTCGCGGGCACCTTACGACCCGATGCCGCACGGCCCGCCCGAGGTGGGGGTCGGTCCGTGGTCGGGTCCCTGGCCCGAAGGCCCAGGCAGCGAGCGGTACGACGAGGAACTGCTCGCCAACGGCGACCGGCGCAACGTGGTGGACCGCTATCGCTACTGGACCATGGCGGCGATCGTCGCCGACCTGGACACCCGGCGACATGGTTTCCACGTGGCCATCGAGAACTGGCAGCACGACTTCAACATCGGGACGATCGTGCGTTCAGCCAACGCCTTCCTGGCCGCCGAGGTGCACATCGTGGGCAACCGTCGCTGGAACCGCCGCGGCGCGATGGTCACCGACCGCTACCAGCACATCCACCACCACCCCACCCCTGAGGATCTGGCGGCCCACCTGGCGGCTGTGAAGACCGAGAGCGGGTCCGGCGTACCGCTGCTGGGAATCGACAACCTGCCCGGCAGCAAGCCGTTGGAAACCATGGCTCTGCCCCGTCAGGTCTGCTTCCTCTTCGGTCAGGAGGGCCCGGGGCTGTCCGAGGCGGCCCGAGCGGCGTGCGACGGCACCTTCTCGATCGCCCAGTTCGGTTCGACGCGGTCCATCAACGCCTCCGCTGCGGCGGCGATCACCATGCACTCGTGGATCCGCACCCACGCGAACCTCTCTGAGGTCGACCCCGCGCTCGACCCACAAATGACCGAACCCGGCTCACCCTGGAGAGGGTGAACCGGGTTCGGCTTGATCGGTTCCGTCGGTGCGTCAGATCACCACTTGCGCCGGCACTTGGCGAAGTTGATGGTCTTGCTCTCACCGCGGTCGATGTAGAACTTGCGAGACTCGAGCACCTTGCCGTTCTTGCGCTCACAGGTCATCGTGTACGTCTCGCGCTTGCCGGGCGTCGACTTGATCGTGGCGCCGAAGGCCTGCGTCTTCAACTCATAGGTCGGCGAGACCGATGCGAAGTTGACGACGCGCAGCACGTAGGTGCCCCGCGGAGCGTCGACGACCTGGGTCGCCTCCTTCTCACCCGGCGAGTTGCCGGAGCTGGCGACCTGCACCAGCTCGTCGTTGACCATGCGGTAGACCTCAAGGTCGAGGTCATCGGGGGTGTTCCAGTCGAGCTCGATGCTCAGGTTGTTCGCGGTCTTGTTCAGCACGAACTCGTGATCGACGCTCGAGGTCGCCGGCGTCAACGTGCCGGTGTCGGTCTGCTCCTTGAAGGGCGTGGTGTCGATGACCTGGTAGCTGCGAGGCAGCACGGCCGGACGCGTGGAGGGGTTGATGATCCAGCTGTAGTTGCGCAGCGGGTACTTCTTGCCCTTCTTCTTCCACTTCTTGGAGTTCTGCTGGCGGCCACCGACCTTGATCGGGGTGTTGATGAAGTCCTTGAACGACGAGTCCCAGGTCGGGGTGTCGAAGGACTTCTTGAGTCGCAGGACGGCGCCCTTCGGAGCGTTGCCCTTGAGCGAGCCAGAGAACTCCTTGTCGATCGCGTGCTCGAGCGCGACCAGGTAGGCCTCGCGGTTGCCCTTGCCGGCGTACTTGCCCGCGCCGCGGTACTCGTCGACGACCTCGGGGAACGGCGGGTGGAACTCGTTGGGACCGATCTCGAAGGTGTAGCCGAAGCCACCGGTCGCGTTGTAGCTCCAGTCCTCGGTCGTGCCCGTGGTGTCGTACAACTGCCATCCGTGGATGTTCTGGTAGCCGTTGTTGGCCGACATCCGGGCGCCGAGGTCCTTCAAGGCCCCTTCGTCCGGAGCGTCACCGACGGGGAGGCCGTCGCTGTAGATGGTCGTCGGGGCGACACCGTTGGGCCGCAGGATCAGGTTGGAGAACGTGTGGTTCGAGATCACCATGGTGACCTGACGGGACTGCACGATCCGCTGGATGTTCTGCGTCTCGGGCTCGGAGAATGCGCTGGCTCCACGGTACGTCGGGTCGACGCGGGCGTCTGGGGTGCCGCCGGCAGCGCCGGGGCCGCCCCACAGGCCGCCGTAGTTGCGGTTCAGGTCTACGCCGGCGCCGAAGCCACCGGGCGTGGAGAGCTGCGAGCGGCACGTGTTGTCCGGGGTGTCCTGGCCGTCGACCAGCCGGCAGTTCTTGCGCATGTAGGCGCGGCCGGGGGTGGCCAGGATCGCGGTGGAGCCATCAAGCGGGTCGGCGCCGGTGTCGTTGAGGCCGCGCAGGTCGATGTAATCGCCATCGGTGCGGGAGAGGTTGAACCCGTCAACGTTGACGACAGGGACCACGATCACGCGGGCCTTGCTCAGCAGGCCGGTGATGCGGTCGTCCTTGCCGTAGCTCTTGACGAGGTCGGTGGCGAACTCCATCGCCAACTCACCCGAGGGCCACTCACGGGCGTGGTGGAGACCCATCAACAGGAAGGTCGGCTGGCCCTTGTTGGGCTTGCGGATGTTCTTGCCGATCTCGACGCCGAAGACGTTGCGACCGTCCAGGCTCTTGTACGGCAGCTTGAAGCGTCGAGCGATGCTCTTGTGCTGCTTCTCGAGGTCAGCCAACTCGGTGTTGTACTCCGAGAGAGTCCGGTAGGCGACGCGACCTGAGGGCAACGGGCTCTTGTTGTTCACCCGAGCGGCGTACCGCTGGTTGATCTGGGCGATCTCCAGGTCACGGGCAACCAGGTCGGGGATGGTGACGGTGTAGTCGAAGGAGTTGTCGACCAGGGCGGCCAGATCGCTCGCCGTGTGGGCCACGACCTCGATGTAGTCCTGTCCGGCGTGCTCGGTTAGGTCCAGGCCCAGAGTCTGCAGGCGGTCCTTGTCAGCCCGGTTCGGCGTCTCAACCAGCACGAGTTGCGGGGCGAACGCTTCAGCGGCGTTCTCCGAAGACGTCGACGCGACGCTGGTGCTGTCAGGTGCGAGGGCGGTGCCAAGAACGGCGAAGGAGAGCGCGGCAGCAGCCAGACCAGCGCGCTTACGAGAGGATCGCGGCGCGCCGCGGCGAGGGGTGTGGAGCATGACCGAGGGGTCTCCTGAAGGTCGAGGGCAGGTTGATAAGACAACGCTCTAGGTCGCAGAAGGTCACGCAGAGGTCTGGACCTGTCACCCCGGTCACAGCGGCGGCTCAACGCTCTTGAGGTCACGGCAAGGACGACTGAGGCTGGACCACCTGCCGGATCAGCGACGTACGCAGCGAGTTGGAAAGATTGACGACTAGGCTGATTGGTGTCCCACGCCTTCACCTCGAGGAGTACTACGTGCCTATCGCAACCCCGGAGACCTACGCGCGGATGCTC
>CBDTZB010000181.1:0-5470 GCA_965364795.1 uncultured Nocardioides sp. | reverse complement strand
GCCTCTACAACGGGGCGAAGGTGCGCTACGTCTCCAGCGAGGAATTCACCAACGAATTCATCAACGCGATCCGCGACGACCGCCAGGACCGCTTCAAGCGGAGGTACCGCGACGTCGATGTGCTCCTGATCGACGACATCCAGTTCCTCGAGGGCAAGACCCAGACTCAGGAAGAGTTCTTCCACACCTTCAACACCCTTCACAACGCCAACAAGCAGATCGTGCTGACCTCCGACCGTGCTCCCAAGCGTCTCGAAGCGTTGGAGGACCGGTTGCGCAACCGGTTCGAGTGGGGCCTCATCACCGATGTCCAGGCGCCCGACCTCGAGACGCGGATCGCCATCCTGCGCAAGAAGGCAGCGATGGATCGCCTCACGGCGCCGCCGGACGTTCTGGAGTTCATCGCCTCCAAGATCCAGACCAACATCCGCGAGTTGGAAGGTGCCCTGATCCGGGTGACCGCTTTCGCGAACCTGAACCGTCAGGAGGTCGACATGACCCTTGCGGAGATCGTGTTGAAGGACCTGATCCCCGAAGGCGGGGAGCCGGAGATCACGGCGCCCCTAATCATCGCCCAGACCGCGGCCTACTTCGGACTGTCCATCGAAGAACTCACTGGTCCGAGCCGTGGCCGGCACCTGGTGATGGCGCGCCAGATCGCGATGTACCTGTGCCGTGAGCTCACCGCGCTCTCCCTACCCAAGATCGGCGCGCAGTTCGGGAACAGGGACCACACCACGGTGATGTACGCCGACCGCAAGATCAATCAACTCCTCGCCGAGCGGCGTGCGGTTTTCAACCAGGTCAGTGAGCTCACCAACCGCGTGAAACTACAAGCCCGCCAGTCCTGAACCTGTGCACTGCGGACCCCACAGGTACGAACTACACGTGGAGGATCTGTGGACTACGGACCCTGTAGTTCTCACAGCCCAGATTTCCTCCACACCCATTCACCGCAAGTGCACACCAGTTACACACCCCCTGTTGAGGACGCCGCGCCTCGCGACCTGCAGCAATAGAAGTTATCCACAAAGTGCACAGCTCCTATGACTACTCCGGACCTCTCATCAACGGGTCATCCGCCAAACTCTTCTCGGGCCCCGATCTGTGGACAACCTCCCCGATCACCTCGCGAACCGCCGCCTAGCCAAACTCCGATCCGATCCCCCAGACTCGTCCCTCTGACATGCGTGACCGATCGCATGGCAAGATGCAATCCCCACGGCCATCGGCCGTTCTCAGCCCGTCTCCCGCAACAGCGGGAACTCCCTGACCCTTGTGAAGGACCGACACCGTGAAGTTCCGAGTCGAACGCGATGTATTCGCCGACGCTGTCGCCTGGGCTGCTCGTAGCCTCCCGGTTCGCCCCAGCGCTCCCGTGCTCGCCGGCCTCCTGATCGACGCCAGCGACGAGGGTCTCGTCCTGTCGACCTTCGATTACGAAACGTCGGCCCGAGCGACCCTCTCCGCGGACGTCAGCGATGAGGGTCGCGCCCTCGTCAGCGGCCGGCTCCTGGCCGACATCTGCAAGAGCCTGCCCGCCAAGCCGGTCGAGCTCACCCTCGATGGTGCTCGCGTGACCCTGACCTGTGGTTCGGCGAGGTTCACGCTGCAGACCATGGCTGTTGAGGACTATCCCGCGATCCCCGAGATGCCCGCCGCCACCGGCACCGTCCCCAGTGACGTGTTCAGCCACTCGGTCGCTCAGGCCGTCACCGCAGCGGGACGCGACGACATGCTCCCGGTGCTAACCGGAGTCCGCATCGAGATCACGGGATCGTCGATCTCGTTGTTGGCCACCGACCGGTTCCGTCTCTCGCACCGCGAGCTGACCTGGGACCCCAACTCCCCCGACGAGTCTGTCGCCGCCCTGGTTCCGGCCAAGGTGCTGGCCGACACGGCCAAGGCACTGACCGGTGGATCGGAGATCAGCATCGCGCTGTCGAACTCCGGCAGCGGTGAAGGAATCATCGGTTTCGAGGGCAAGGCTTCTGGCGGCGTACGACGCACCACCACGCGTCTGCTCGACGGCGAGTTCCCCAAGGTTCGCAGCCTGTTCCCGGCTGAGAAGCTCACCACCGCGACGGTCGACAAGGCGGAGCTCATCGAATCGGTGAAGCGGGTCTCGCTGGTGGCGGACCGCAACTCTGCGGTCCAGTTGGCCTTCGGCAACGGACTGCTCACCCTTGACGCTGGTTCCGGTGACGAGGCGCAGGCTTCGGAGTCCATTACCGCCGAAATCTCCGGCGAGGACATCACCACCGGGTTCAACCCGCAGTTCCTGCTGGACGGGTTGACCGCCATCGACGAGTCGGTCGTCGAACTCGCCTTCACCCAGGCCGCCAAGCCTGTGGTGATCAGCGGCATCGCTAACGACGGTGGCGACACCGGATTCCGTTACTTGCTGATGCCGCGTCGCCTTCTGAGCTGATTCACCCGCTGCCCAGCACCGCGCACACGAAGGGAACCGTCATGGAAATCGGACTCATCGGACTCGGCAAGATGGGTGGCAACATGCGCACCCGGATGCGCGACAAGGGTCTGACGGTCGTCGGATACGACCGTGACCCTGAACTTTCCGATGTGGCCGATCTGGCCGAGTTGTGCTCGACCCTTTCCGCACCCCGCGTGGTCTGGGTGATGGTCCCCGCTGGCGATCCCACGCACGACACGATCGCCGCCCTGGCCGATCTGCTCGACGAGGGCGACACCGTGGTTGACGGTGGCAACTCGAAGTGGACCGATGATCAGGACCACGCCGCCACCCTGGCTGAGCAAGGTGTGGGCTTCGTGGACTGTGGTGTCTCCGGTGGCGTCTGGGGACTCCAGAACGGCTATGCCCTGATGTGCGGTGGCAGCAATGCCGACGTCGCAAAGGTGCAGCCGGCGTTCGATGCGCTGCGACCCGAGGGTGATTCTGGCTTCGTGCACGCAGGCCGCAAACCTGGCGCCGGACACTTCGCCAAGATGGTCCACAACGGCATCGAGTACGCCATCATGCAGTCCTACGCCGAAGGCTTCGAGCTCCTCGAGAAGGTCGATCTGGTCGAGAACGTTGTGGACGTCTTCGACTCCTGGCGCGAGGGAACGGTCATCCGGTCCTGGCTGCTCGACCTGCTCGTCGTTGCGCTCCAGGAAGACACCCACCTCGATGAGTTGCGTGGGTACGCCGACGACTCTGGTGAGGGTCGGTGGACGGTTCAGGCCGCGATCGACAACGCCGTACCGATGCACGTGATCGCGGCGTCCCTCTTCGCTCGCTTCACCTCGCGTCAGGACGACAGTCCCGCGATGAAGGCGATCGCCGCGATGCGCAACCAGTTCGGTGGCCACGCGGTGCACACCCCGCCGCCCCCGGGTGGCGAGGCTTCTCCTCAGTGACTGCTGGTGACGGCAGTGACTCAGCCCGTCGGCCGAGAAGTCTGACGTGTACGTCTCTCATCTGAGCCTCTACGACTTCCGGTCCTACTCCAGTCTCGACCTGCCCCTGTCCCCCGGAGTCACCGCGTTCATCGGCCGCAACGGACAGGGAAAAACCAATCTGGTCGAGGCAATCGACTTCCTCTCTCGGCTTTCCTCCCACCGGGTGGCCAGCGATACCCCCTTGGTGCGGGCCGGTTCGCCGCAGGCTGTCGTGCGGGCCGCTGTTGTGAAGGACGGCCGCACTGCTGTTCTCGAAGTAGAGATCAACCCCGGAAAGTCGAATAAGGGACGAATCAATAAGTCGACATTGCCGCGGGTCCGCGAGATCGTGGGTCTGGTGCGGACCGTGATCTTTTCTCCCGACGATCTGACGCTGATCAAAGGCGATCCTTCGGACCGGCGCCGGTTCCTCGACGATCTGTTGATCCTCCGTGCGCCTCGACTGGCCGGAGTCCGCTCCGACTACGACCGGATCCTCCGCCAACGAAACTCCCTGCTCAAGACCGCCGGCCATCGCCGAGGGCCTAGCCAGGAGAGCGCCCTGTCGACCCTGGAGGTATGGGACTCCAACCTCGCGCGGGTGGGGGCGGAGCTGCTGGACGAGCGCCGTCGCCTGGTCGACGAGCTGGCGCCCTACCTGGCCACGGCGTACACGACAGTGGCTCGAGGTGCGACGCGCGAGGATGCGGCGATCGACTACCGCTGCTCCTTCGAACTTCCTTCCGGAGAACTGAGCCGAGCCGACCTTGAGTCAGCGTTGCTGGAGGAGGTCGCTCGCCGACGCTCCGACGAGTTGGACCGTGGGGTGTCCTTGGTCGGACCCCACCGTGACGAGCTGGTGCTGACTCTCGGCGGACCACCCGAGGCCCGGATGCCGGTGAAGGGGTACGCCTCCCACGGCGAGAGTTGGTCCTTCGCCCTGGCGTTGAAGCTCGCTTCCTACGACCTGCTGCGCAGCGACGGCGACGATCCCATTCTCATCCTCGACGATGTCTTCGCCGAACTAGACACCCAGCGACGCGAGCAGTTGGCTGCCCTGGTCGCGGGCGCCGAGCAGGTTCTGGTCACGGCGGCTGTCGGCGCCGACGTCCCCGCGGTCCTCGCCGGTGATCGCTTCCTCGTCAAGGAGGGCACCGTCACCCATGAATGAGGAGAAGCCGGAGCCGACACCAGAAGTCACACCCCCGCAAGAATCCACCGACGATGGGCTGGACCTCGCGCGGGCACTCACCCGGGCCACGGCCGGCACCACTCCGGCCGCCCGACGTCGCTACCGCTCACGCGACGAGGCCGATCGTTCGACGCGTCGGGCCGGTCGCTCCTCCGGCTCCCACCCGGACGATCGAGACCCTCAGATGATCGACGGGGAAGTCGCCCGTCTCATAGACGACCGGGGCTGGGCGTTGGACCTTCGGGTCCGCGGGGTCTTCGCCCGCTGGACCGAGTTGGTCGGCGAACAGATCGCCACCCACACCACCCCAGAGTCCTTTGCCGACGGGAAGTTGGTGGTGCGAACCAGTTCCACGGCCTGGGCCACCCAGTTGAAGTTACTGGCACCCGACGTCATCAGGCGCCTGAACGCCGATCTCGGCGACGGCACCGTGACGGTCATCGAGGTCCTCGGCCCCGAGGGTCCGACCTGGAAGAAGGGGCGCCTCTCGGCCCGTGATGGGCGGGGTCCGCGAGATACCTACGGCTGATCGTTCAGGGCGAACCAGCAGGGTCTGGACCGTACGGGTCCCCAGATCCTGCCCTCCGCAGCCCTCGTAGCTGCCCTGGGGCGCCTCCTAGACCCCATCTCCGAGAGATTGTCCCCCGATCCTGTGGATAGATACGTGCCCTAAGGCTCTGGGCGGGGTATCATGGCGTTCTGCCGCTGGGGACCTCACTCGGGCTCGCCCAGCGGCTCTTTGGTGGCCTGACCCCGAACTGTGAAGAGGAATCCCCGCGTGAGCGACGACAACGTGTCCGAATCGATCCAGCGGGACAGCAACGGTGACTACGACGCCTCCGCAATTCAGGTGCTCGAGGGTCTCGAAGCCGTCCG
>CBDTZB010000180.1:0-5513 GCA_965364795.1 uncultured Nocardioides sp. | reverse complement strand
TACGCGGTTCTCAGACCGAATACACGCCGCGGTCAGTCGGGGCTCGGTACTTGGTCACCCGGAACTGGCCCCGGCCGTCCACCCACAGGCTGAAGTAGTTGGCCGCGTCGAGTAGCTCGTTCACGATCTTGAGCTTGGTCGTGCCCGGCTGAAAGACCAGCGCGCTCTGGAGGGTCTCCGAACCGGGTTCGATCGCAGGCACCGGCTCGCCCACCGACTGAATCAGCGCGACGACGAGCGCGACGACGTTAGATCCGGCCGCGGCCGTGTACGCCGTGGCGTTGCCGGCCACGTCAGTCGGAGTGTCCTGATCGAGCAGCGTGGCCTTGTCCAGCAGCGAGATGTCCCAGCGGCGGCCCTCATCCGACCACTGCTCGTCCGGCGCGGCGGGCAGGTACACCCCCAGAGGCACCTCCAGGCGGTCCGAGGTTGTGGCCGAGGACAGCACCGCCACCGGCCGGATGCGGCTGGTGATCCAGTCCGAGCGAATCCACCCCGGGTCGACTACCGGCAGCGTCCCGCCCGACTTGATCGACGCCTGCGCCGACCAGCTCAGCTCCCCGCCGTACGGCGCGGTCTGGATGAGCCCCTGGAAGTTCTCCCAGCGGTCCAGTAGCTCGTACCTGAAGCTGAGCACCCGGTGCCCGCCGAGCAGCGCGTCCTCGCCGCGCGGATCGGGGACGACCGTGAGCCCATCAGGCAGCCGAAGCGGCACCTCACACCCCCGGGCTGACGATCGAGCCGGAGGACAGCCACACCGACTCCCCGGCGCCCGCCCACGGGTCGGTCACGTCCACCTGGGTGAGCGTGAACGACACTTTGGCGTGCCCAATCGGAATCCGGTGATCCACCTTCACATCCGAGAGCATCCCGAACAGCCGGCGCCCGTGGAAGTCGCGGTAGGCCACGATCGAGGCCGAGAGTCCGGCATCCTCCCAGTCGCGCGGCGGCGAGTCGTACGTGCACGGTTCGCTCCCGGCCGGGTCGCACGGATCGGCGTAGCGCAGCGACCCGGATACGGACAGCTCGTACGTCGTGTTGTCGCCCATCAGCAGCACCGGCCGCGACCGACCAGCGAAGTGCTGCGCCCGGCGCGTGCGCCCCGTCGACGTCGAGATCTCCGGATCACCGCGGAACCGAAGCACCTGATCGAACCCAGGGCCGTAGGACAGAAACACCCATAGCCCGTTGTCCGCGCCCCCCGCGGTGGGCCCGTCGAGCCCGTTCACGGTCGCGGTCACCGTGCGCCACGAGGGGGCCGCGGACCAGACCGTCACCCGGTACTCATTCGGCCCGGTAGTCGATGGAAGCGTGTCGATGAACGTGGTCGGCACTGGCAGACCCGTCGCTACGGTCACCCACACCCCCGACCCGACACGGCGTTCGAGCACGGCCGAAGTGATCGCTACCTCTCCGCTTGCAGGTGCAAGCGCCGACAGATCGAGCACAACCGTTCCGGTGCACAGGTCGTAATACCCGGTCAGGACCGGTTTGGCCGGGAGCGGCAGATTGACTCGTGTCGTTCGGGTGGCCCAGTCGGACCACACCCCAGCGCTGGACTTGGCCCTGATCTCGACTCTGTAGTACTTGCCGTCCTCGATGGGATAGGAGAACGTCACTGACGAGTCTGCGGCCCCCCACCCCGAGCGCGATTCGACTACCACGTTCGGCGCGGTCGGATCGGTTCCCAGCGCCGCCAGCAGCCGCGCCTCCCACATCGCCTGCGGGCTGTTCTGCGCCTGGCTATACGTCCAGGACGCGGTCAGCGGGACCTGAAGCTGGGTCGCGCCGGGCGCCGTGATCGTCACCGTGGGCGTCGCGCTGGCCACGATCGTCGCCGAGGCGGACCAGGCTCCAGGGCCGGCCGAGGTGACTCCGACCGTGCGGACCTGCCACTGGTACGTCGTCCCGTTGACCAGCGTCCCGGCTGGGATCGTGTGCGAGGATACCGCCGACGTAACCTGCGCCGGCGTCGTCCACGTCGACCCGCCGTCGCTGGACCAACGCACCTGGTAAGCAGACTGCGCCGCGCCATCCCCGGCGTTCTGGTGCGTCCACGTCAGCGTGATTGGCAGGGCCGCGTCATACGCCGCGCCGTTGGGCAGCAGACCGACCGGGGCCAGCGGCGGGAAGGCGTTGCCGACGACGGGGAACGAGGTCCAGGCCGAATACACCGACCCGCCCGGAGCCACTGCGCGAATCCGATACTCGACCTGCCCGGCGCCCGGCAGCGTGGCGATGTAGCTGGACTGGGTGTCCGGTAGCGAGGCTTGCTCGACCACCCACGCCCCGCCGTCGATCCGGTACTCGATCCGGTAGGTGGCCCCGACGTTGAGGTAGTGATTCGCGGTCCAGGACAGCGTCACCGTCGAGCCGCTGGACGAGCGCTGCGCCTTGGGTGCCGAGGGCGCGTCCGGGGTCATGTAGATGTAGTTCGAGATGGTCAACGACGACGAGCTGGATGCCCCGTTCGCTCCGACGCACGCCCGGTAGACGATGTTGGGCCCGGCGTTGCTCTGGCTGTACGAGGACACCGTGGGCCCGTCGCTGACGAGCTTGGTGAAGTGCCCCGTCGTCGGCCCAGGTAGCCACGCCCACACCCCGTTGGTCTTGAGGTAAGCCTGGGTGTAAACGTCCTGGCTCGTATATGGAGCTGTAGGCGTAGATTGCGGAGTCCAGTTTATCGACCACGTCTGGTCGCTAATACGCGTCATCGTCACATTCGTCGGCGCAGCCACCGGAGTACCTGGGCGCGGAGGAATGGCCAGCGTGATAGTAATCGAGGGCGTCGAGCCGTTATAGGCCCCGTCTACACCGACCGTGAACGAGGTACTACCAGGGCTCGTGTTGAACGATCCGGCTGGGTAGGTGTACACATACTGCCTGGTGGTGCGGTAGACCGTCTGCCCAGTGGTGGACGAGTTGTAATAGTTGAACGTGCCCGAATTGTTCCCGCTGAAGTTGAGCCACTGCGGGTCGTCATAGAGCCACTGGTTCTCGGTGTAGACGTCATAAGTAAACGTCACCGTGCTCGAGGAATTGGTGACCGTAGAGACGGAGTATTCCACCCCGACGCGCATTCCATTGCCGCCGGAATAGCTCCAGTTTGACCAATTGATCGCCACTGATCAGCCCTCCAGAATGATCATCATTACACCGTCACCAGACCAGAACGCGCCGTCTGCCGCTCCACCGTGCGCGTGCTGGAGAGCATGTCCACGAACTGCGCCACCGTGCCCATCCGCGACAGATCATCGACCGAGACCGTCACGTAGATGTTCGTGGTCCCTCCACCGCCCACAGCGCCCGCGGCCAGCGCAGAACCCACCCCGGTTCCGGTGCCCAGCGGCCCAGAGATCCCCGACCCGAGCGGTCCGGACAACCCGGTGACTGCCGCTCCGGTCAGCTTCCGCGCGGCCGCGCCGACCTGTCCCAGGCTGTCCAGCAGGCCCAGCTCAAGTCCGGCGCCCGTGTCCTGGCCGAACGCGCGCGTCACCTTGGACGGAGAGGAGATGCCCAACAACGACTTGATTGGGCCCGGCACCGCGTCGGCCACCCGGGCCGCCGCCGCCTGGACCATACCCACCGCACCGGAGATCCCAGACGCCAGACCAGAGACGATGCTCGACCCGATCGACGCCATTTGCCCCACGACCGCACGGAAGGCGTTGGCGACCGCATTGACCACCGACGAGGCAGCCGCCGCAGCCGCCCCGGCAGCCCCGCTGATCGCCGACACGAGTGCACTCATAGCCGAGGCCGCGATTCCGGCCAACGACCCGAGCACCGACTGGACCACGGCCCGGATCGCGTTGAACCCCGAAGTGATGACCGCGGTAATCGCCGCGATAGCCGCGCTGATCAGCGACGTGATCGCCGCCCACGCCGAAGACACCGCCGCGCTGATCGCCGCCATGGCCGAGATGACCACGGAGCGCACCGCGTTCCACCCCGCCGTGACCACCGACGCGATCGCGGACATGGCCGAGCTGACCACCGACGTCACCGCCGCCCAGCCAGCCGAAACCACAGACCCGATCGCCGACATGGCCGACGAGACCGCCGAGGAGATGGCGGCCCATCCGGCGGAGACGACCGAACCGATTGCCGCCATCGCCGAAGACACCGCGGAGGTGATCACCGACCAGCCCGACGACACCACCGCGGCGATCGCCGCCATGGCAGCGATGACGAGAGAGGAGATCGTCGACCAGCCCGCCGAGACAACCGAGCCGATAGCTGCCATCGCCGAGAGCACAACCGAGGAGATCACGGACCAGCCCGCGGAAACCGCACCGGCCACAGCCGAAACCGCAGCCGTGGTCACCGAGACGATTACCGCCCAGGCCGCGGAGACGATCGCGGTGACTGACGACCAAATCGCCGAGATCTGCGCCCCCAGCGACGACAGAAGCGAGACGGCAACAGCGATCATCGCGCTGATGCCGCTAGCCACGGCCTGCCCGAGCAGGACCAACAGACCGATGGTCATCGCGATCGCCAGGCGCCAGGGGAGTGTGAGGGAATCGAGCAGCTGCAGCATGAACGACCCCACCGACGCCGCGAATCCTTCTACGGCGCTGAGCACTCCGGCGACGAACGCGGTCACCGCAGCCCACGCCGACGACACCCCCGAAGTGATCCCGGCCCACATCGCCGAGGCGCCGGCCACGATCGAGGCCCACACCCCCGACAGGAATCCGGTGATCGACCCCCAGATCGACATCGTGGCCGCACTGACCGCGTTCCACGCCGAGATGATGGCGTTGCGGATCGTGTCCCAGTTCAACGCCACGATGACCGCGAGCGCCACGATCGCCGCGATGACCCACGCGATCGGGCCCATGGCGATCACCCACGCCGCAGCCATCCGCACCGCGTTCGCCGTCGCCTGCACCGCCATCAGCACCCACGCCGCGACCACCTGAAGCGCGCTGACCATCGCCGAAGCCGCCATCGCTACCCAGCTGAATACGATCTGTGCCGCCGTCCGCGACGTGGCCGCCCCCGCCGCCTGGCTCCCCACCGCCACGAGCACCCACGAGGCCGCCGCCTGCGCCGCCGCAGCGACCTGCATCCCGAGCGCGACCACCATCGTCGTTCCGATGAACGTCGCCACCAGTCCCAACGTCACCAGCAACGCCTTGAGCGCCACGTCGTGCTGTTGGAAGAACCCGATCGTCGCCGATAACGCCGACCCCAACGCCGAAATGGCCTGCACCGCGTAGTCGATCCCGGTACCGAACGCCGACCCCAACGACGACGCCGCCGGGACCAGCGAGTCCAGCTTCCCCGTGATGTCCGTGAACAGGGCCGGCATCCGCTCGAACGCCGACCCCAGGAACGCCGCGCCCACCCGCGAGAGCGCCGCCACCACGTTGTTCAACGCCCCCTGGAACGTCGCCCCCGCCTTCAACGCGGCGCCGCCCATGCCCTCCTGCATCGCGGCCGCGAAGTTCGCGAAGTCCACCTCACCTCGAGACACCATGTCCGACGCCTGCGCCGCGGTGATC
>CBDTZB010000179.1:0-5527 GCA_965364795.1 uncultured Nocardioides sp. | reverse complement strand
GGGCCACCGCCGCCCCCGCGTCGTCGCCGCGGGCCACGGCACGTGCAACCTCTCGGGCCGCGTCGACTGTGCGGACCTGAGCCAGCCCGACAGCCATCAGCCAGACCAACCCGGTGGTTACGGCCATCAGGATCGGGAGCACCACCGCCAGCTCGGCGGTCGCCGCACCCCGATCGTCTCCTGACCGGCGTCTGGGCCCGCGAGGACGCGAACTCATCCGACGCCGAGAAGCCCGAGGACGTGGTCGAACAGCGTCTTGAGCATCTTGTCGCCGAACTCTCCGGTGAGCATCTTGTAGAGCAACCCGGCTAAACCGGCCCCTGCCGCGGTGCCCACGGCGTACTCCGCTGTGGTGATGCCCTGCTCGTCCTCGACCAGGGCCAGATGCTGCGGCTGGTGTTGTGTCGATTGCATGTGTTTCTCCTCGAATCAGTGGGCCGCCTGATGCGACCCGCTGATCCGGACTCTGCGCCAGTTGAGCACTTCGCTCCGGGCCTCGTCGTCCTTCTGTGGAGGGCTCCACCCGGGCGTGCGGGGCGGGAGAGTTCGTGGGCCGAACTCTGAGCCGTGACCAGCACTGGCGTTGAGTGAGGGCCAGAATGACGCGTTCAGAAGGTCGCTTGGCCACCGCCGCTTTGAAGCCAGCGCCTTAAACAAGCCAGACGCTCCCCCAGCGACATGCGCGTAAGGGGAGCGTCCTAGTCGAGGCCTGTGGCCGGATCAGTGGGTCAGTTCTTGTTGGCCTTGGCTGCCTTGTTCAAGGCAGACACGCACTCGCCCTGGTTCTTGTAGCCGTAGTCCGAGAAGCCGCCCTTCTTGCAGTCGTCCTTGGTAGCGGGGGACGGCTCGAAGTCGTAGGTCGTGACGCTTGAACCGAGGTCAACCACGACCTTGTCGAAGTACCCCGCGACGTTAGCGTCATTCAGGCTGGTGTCCCCCACGTTAAGAGCGAGAAAGCTGACCGTGCTACCCGAAGGCATTTCTGAAGGCGAGGCTCCACACGGGGCTCCGTGCGGTGCGCGAATGGCGTTGGCTCCCTGCACCGTGGACATCGTCCGCCACTCCCGCGTGGGTCCGTCTGCGGGAACGTAGTCGTAGCGGCAGTCGTAGTAGGACGACGAGCCGGGCAGATTGGCGTAGATGTTCAGGTAGAACTCCTCGGTGTCGGTCACATTTGCCGTGTCGACAAAGAAGTCGTAGTTGATGGCGCTGAAGTCAGCCACGTCAGCGCTCAGCGGCAGGATGCCGATGAACTTCCTTGCGGCGTCATCCGCGCTGAGTGGTTCGACGCGGAGGCTGCCGAAACCGAGGCTCGCCTCCTGGGTGGAGAACTTGTATGGCGTCGCGTTCCCCGGGTCTGGATTGAGGTTCCATCCCGAGTCCCCGTTCTGAAAAACGTCCACCTCGTTGACGTGCGCCGCTACTGCGGCGCTGCCCGCGGAGAGCAGAGCCGTCACAATCGTGCCGGCCACGATCATTGATGACTTTCTACGCATGAAATACCCCCAGTTAAAGAGACGCAGCGCGGAAACGCCGGTCTCGTATTGATTCCTTGCATCTTGACCCAATCCGGGCATCATGGCTAGACCTCCATTGGACCGCCGCGCCTCACCAGGCCAGCGTCGACATCAGCCCGGCGACGAGGGGAACGATGCCGATCAGGAGAAAGGCCGGCAGAAGGCAGAGGCCGAGCGGCACCGCGGCTTTCACCCCCACCGCGCGGGCCCGGTCCTCCACATCTGCGCGGGCGCTACGAGCGAGTTCTTCGGCCAGCCGGTCCACCGCGGCGGTCACCGGGGCCCCGGTCTCCTGGGCCCGGGCTAAGCATCGACCCAGCGGGCTCATGGCTGGCTCATCGCGCAGCGCCAACCACGCGGTCGTCGGATCGACACCCAGCGTCAGTTGACTGCCCACCAGAGCCAGTCGGTCTGCGGCTGGTCCGGGCAGGGCCTCCGCGACGAGGTACGCCGCCTCCCCCGGCGAGATCCCACTACGCAACGCGGCCGACAGCAACGTCACCAGATGAGGTAGGTCTCGAGCGATCGCGGCGCGACGACGGCGCACGCCGGGTGGCTCGCTTCGACCGATCACCACCCAGGCACCACCCCCGGCGAGCACTGCGGCCGCCCAACCCGCCTGACCACCGATGAAGACCGCCCCCGCGGTGGCCGCCAACGCAACCAGCGGGACCCGGAAGCGTCTCAGCGCCCCTGGATCAGGCCCTCGTTCGCCATCCGGCTCCGGAGGCTCGTGGACCCCCAAAGGGACAACCGGCGCTGGGATCATCAGGGCCACCGCCACAGCGGCCAGGAGCGCGGCGATGACGGTTAGGCTCATGCGGTGTCGCTCACCCGAGCAGCGATCCCCTCGATCCAGCCCAGCCCGGCCGCACCGAACGCGAGCCCTAGGGCCAAACAGGCCAGTCCCAGCGGCTCGCCCAGCAGGAACCCCCACGGATCCCCGCCGGCACCGGACCCCATGGCCAGGGCCACCACCGGGAGCGCCGCCACCAGCCGCGCGGTCGCGCGCGCTGAGGCCAACTCGCCGTCCACGATGCGCTGGGTCGCGTGGGCCGCTCGGATGTCGGCCGCCACCTGGTCAACGGCGACCGCCAGCCCGTAACCGGTGCGGTGGGACACCTGCCAGGCCGCCGCCAACAGCCGCAGGTCTCCCGCCCCCTCCATGCCAGCGAGCCGTCGCAGAGCCGTCGGCACGTCGGCTCCGACGCGGAAGGCCTCCACCACCGGGGCCAACGGGGACCAGTCCCGACCTGCTCGATCCAGTGCGTGTCCTGGCGGTTGACCCGCCCCCAACTCAGAGGCCAACTGTTCGCAGACCTCCAGCACCCGAGCTCGATTGGCGGCCGCAGCTTGCCTGCCGCGACGGGCCGCCAGCAACCGATGTGCAGCGCCGGCTGTCGCTGCGGCCAGCAGGATCAAGGTGGCTACCCGCCAGGACAACAGGCCGCCCATGAGGAACCCCACGATGGCTATCACGGTTGCCACGGCCACCGACCCGACCGCGCGACCGCGCCGGCCAGCACGGACTCCACTCATCGGAAGCGGCGGTTGCGCGAGCCAAACAGCGACCAACGCAGCCACCGGCGCGACCACCCCGGCCAGGCCCGCAAGGTCAAACACGGCGGGCGGCCAACCGTTGCAGCAACCCGGCGGCAGCGGGCCCCCTGCTCATCACACCCTGCGGGTCGATCTCCAAGGCGGACTCAGCCGTGACCCATCCGTGCTCGTCACGCTGAAGGAGCGCGACCTGCGAGAGGTGCCGCTGCCCACCTGCGGTCCGTTGCACGTGCAACACGACGTCCACGGCCGATCCGAGTTGGGCGTGCACCGCCTCGCGACCCAGACCAGCGGCGAGAGCCAGCGCCTCGATCCGGGTGGGTACGTCGCTCGCTGAATTCGCGTGAAGGGTGCCGCACCCTCCCTCATGGCCGGTGTTGAGGGCAGCCAACAACTCGATCACTTCTCCACCCCGCACCTCACCGACCACGAGACGATCCGGGCGCATCCGTAACGCCTGGCGGACCAGGGTCCGCACGCTGATCTCACCGGCCCCTTCGATGTTCGGTGGCCGCGCCTCCAGCCCCACCACATGGGGATGTGAGGGGCGCAGCTCTGAGGAGTCTTCGACCAGGACCATCCGCTCTGCCGGATCAACCTGCGAGAGCATCGCCGCCAGCAGCGTTGTCTTTCCCGAACCAGTCCCCCCGCTGATCAGGAAGGCCAGGCGCGCCCGCAGCACAGCCCTGACCAACTCGAGCGCCTCCCCGGCGACCAACGCCGACAGGTCGAAACCCTCACGTTGAGGAACCCGCAGGGATAGCACGGTCCCCGGACGAGCCAGCGGGGCCAACACGGCGTGCAGGCGGGTGCCGTCGCGCAGTCGGACGTCGACGTAGGGCGTCGCGTCGTCCAGCCGTCGTCCGCCCTGCGCGGCCAGCCTTTGGGCTAGGCGGCGCACAGCGGCCTCGTCGGTGAATCGAACCCCCGTCGACTCCAGGCCCTGCCCCCGGTCGAGATGCACCTGGTCGGGGCCGTTGACCAGGACATCGGTCACCCCGTCCATGCGCAGGAGCGGCTCGAGAGGTCCGGCGCCCACAACGTCACGCCGCAACGACTCGTAGACCGACAGCACCATGGCATCCCCGACAGGGCGGCCCGCTTCCCGCAATGCCTCCGCGACCCGCTGCGGGGTGAGCTCCCCTGGTCGTCGGGAGAGGCGTTCGCGGAGGTCGTCGAGGACCTCGACGCCGACCGAACTCACGGTGTTCAGCGGGCTCACCAGGCCAACAACTCAGTGCAAGCCACAGCCAGGGGTCCTCTTCGACTACGCAGCGGGCCCATCCCCAGGTCGATGGCTTCGGTCAATCCCCGCTGGGAGGTCATCTCTGCCGCCACCGGCGCACCCACGGCACGGGAAACCTCGGTTGCCGAGGGTCCTCGACCACGCAACACCAGACCCACCCGGACGCCCACTCCCAACCGGGACCGCAACCGGGCCGCCGAAGCGACCCCGACGACCGTGGGCCTCAACACCAGGAGGGTGAGGTCGCACCGGGAGACCACCTCGTCGACCACCGGGTCGGCGCCACGGGGCAGATCCAGGATGACGGTGTCGTGTCCCCTTCGAGCTGCGGAGAGCACCTCCCGAACGGCGTCGGTGGACAGTGCCTCCTCCGCGCCCGCCCGCCAGGACAGGGCCCCGAGTCCGTCCCGACGCGGCAGCGCCCCGCGCAGGGCCCGGGAACTCAAACGTCCAGTCGCCTGGGTCAAGGCATCCCAGCGAAAACCCGGCCTCCCTTCCAGACCGAGCACTCGGTCGACCCCGGGACCCAGACGGTCGCAGTCGATCACCACCGCAGATCCGGTGTCAGCAGCCCGCTGACCCAACGCGCAGGCCAGCGTCGTGGCGCCCGCCCCTCCGGAACCGCCCATCACCGCGATGGTGGATCCGGGCGCTGACCCCTCGTCCGCCAGATCGGTGAGGGTCTCGGTCAACCATCCCTCACCCTCGGGGAGTTCCACGACGTACTCGGCGCCGACTGCGAGCGCTTCCCGCCACACGTGCTCCGGCGCTGGTCCAGGCGACACCACATGCACTCGGTCGCGCCGAGGTGGCCCCAGCAGCCCCACCTCGCTGAGCAGGTCCACTCCGACAAGCACCAGATCAGCGGTGCCCCACGCCCGCAGCGCGGCGCCAGCGTCGCTGACGACCTGGGTGCTGGCTCCGCTGGCGGCAGCCAATCGCGAGACGGACTCGTGCAGGATCTCGTCGCGGGTGACGAGGAGTGGGGAGGTCATGTGCCCCACGATGCGCCTGCGTGGGGCTCCTCGTAGTGCCTCCGCCGCCGGCTGTGGAAGCGGGAAAGCGTTCAAACCGATGGGGACAACAAGTGGGCGCGATGAGGGCGCGGGACCTACAGTGGAGAGGTCATGATCTCCCCCGCGGCTTCACCCCCCGGGCCCACTGCGGCCTTCTTCGACCTCGACAAGACGATCATCGCCACGTC
>CBDTZB010000178.1:0-5642 GCA_965364795.1 uncultured Nocardioides sp. | reverse complement strand
GACGCGGGTGTTGTGGCTACAGACCCCGCCCCGGATCGCTCTCGAACACGCGATCATCGACGTTATGGGGCAGGTCCCGGTCGACCAGGCCTTCCGTGCGCTCTCAGACCTGTGTCACAGCAGGCGCACTCACCCGGGCAACATCCGCCGAGTGCTCACCAGACGGGAGCGGATCTCCGGCCGCCGTGTCATCGAGGGGCTCCTCGATGACTTCGAAACCGGCGCATGCTCCGTCCTCGAACGGGGCTACGTCGACCTCGTCGAGCGGGCCCACGATTTGCCGACCGCCCAGCGTCAGGTGGCCTTCGAAAACGGTGCGCGTCGCGGCTATCACGATGCGAAGTACCTGCAGTTCGACCTCGTGGTCGAGTTGGACGGACGCGGGTTTCACAACACGGTGCAGGGCTGGAACGACTCCTACGAACGCGACCTTCGTGTCGCCGTGCACGGCAGTCGGACGGCCCGCCTGAGCTATCGACAAGTCTTCGCGACCCCCTGCCAGACAGCACGACAGATCGCGGTCCTACTGCACCAGGGCGGGTGGACCGGCGAGGCCGTGCGCTGCCCGGACTGCGCTCACTCGTGAATCACGCGCACCTGCTGCGGGTGATTCACGAGTGAAGACGCTTACTGAAGGTAGATGGACTTCATCTCGGTGTACTGGCTCAAGCCCTCGGGCCCGAACTCACGACCCACACCGGAGTTCTTGTAGCCGCCGAAGGGAGCAGCGAAGTCCATCGTGTAGGTGTTGACGCCGTAGGTTCCGGTGCGCACCCGGCGGGCCACATCGAGCCCGGCCGCCTGATCACCGGTCCACACGGTCCCAGCCAGGCCGTACTCAGAGTCGTTGGCGATCCGGACCGCATCGTCGACGTCGTCGTAGGGGATCACACAGAGAACCGGTCCGAAGATCTCCTCCTGAGCGATCCGCATCCGGTTGTCGACGTCCGCGAAGATCGTCGGCTGGACGTACCAACCACGGTCGAGTCCGGCCGGCATCCCGGTTCCGCCGAGGACCATCCGGGCACCCTCCTCCTGGCCCAGCGCGATGTATTTCTCGACGCGCTGCTGCTGACGTTGCGCCACCATCGGCCCCACCTCCGTGGCGGGGTCGGCGGGGTCGCCCACGACCATGGCGCTCACTCCGGCGGCGAGCGCATCCACGACGTTTGCGTAGTTGGCCCGGCTGGCCAGGATGCGGGTCTGGGCCACGCAGGCCTGCCCGCTGTTCATCAGACCGGTGAACTTCAGGCCCTCGATCGCGGTGGTGAGGTCGGCGTCGTCGAGGACGATCGCGGCGGACTTGCCGCCGAGTTCCAGGCTCACCCGCTTGAGCTGTTCACCGCACACGGCGGCGATCTTGCGGCCGGCGGCCGTCGAGCCAGTGAAGGCAACCTTGTCGATGCCCGGGTGGGCCACGAGGTGCTCACCGGTCTCACGGCCACCGGCGACGATGTTCACCACGCCGTTCGGTACGCCGGCCTCGGCCAGGAGTTCGGCCATCAGGTATCCATCCAGCGGACTCTCGGGGGCTGGCTTGGCCACCACCGTGCAACCGGCCAGGAGGGCCGGGATGAGCTTGGACATGATCGTGAACTGCGGGACGTTCCACGGCGGAATCGCTGCTACGACGCCGACCGGCTCGTGGCGAACGATGACCGGCGACCCCAAGGCCCCCGGGCGCTCGGCCTCCCAGGGAAACTCTCGCGCCATGCCCAAGAAGGCCTCGATCTGCATCCACGGAGCCGGGGATTGAGCGAGATTCGAGAACGAGGTCGGCGAGCCCATCTCAATGGTGATGAGGTCAGCCATCTCTGCCAGCTTGCCGGCGTAGAGACCGGAGAACTTCTCGATGACGGCGATCCGTTCCGCCGGAGTCATCCGGGGCCACGGGCCCTCGTCGAAGGCGCGCCGGGCCGCAGCCACAGCTGCGTCAATGTCGGCAGGGCTTCCTTCCGGAACTCGTGCCACCACCTCTTCGGAGTGCGGCGAGACCACCTCCAACACAGCGCTGGTGGCAGGGGGGGCCCAGTCGCCGTCGATGAAGAACGCGGTGCGGTCCAGAGTCATGAGAGTTCCAATCCGGGTTGAGAGATCTCGATAGGCTCGATCAGCAGAGACATCAGGGGGCGAGGGTGAAGTAGTCGGCGAAGCCGCTGGGGTCGTGGCGTCCGATAGAGCCATGCTCGAAGAGGCCCCAGCCCTCATGCTCGGGGCCGTCGGCGTCACGGCAGACCGCGCGGCCGACGTGATCGATCACGCCGAACATGATCCGTCCGTCGATCTCTGGGCTGGTGATGTCGTAGTTCAGGCGCTCGGTGAAGTTCGGCCCCTTCCACAGCCCGTGGGACCAGTCCGGGTCGCCGCCGTACCCCGCCCCGACGTGGATGGGTACGGCGAGCTTGGACTCGACTTCCAGGTGCACCGGGGTTCCGTCCGGGGCGGTGGCCTTTACCGTGGCTCCGGTGGCGATGCGAGTCCCCGAGGCGTAGTGGATGGTGACCTGCGGCCACCCCAACTGCTCGACCCGCCCGTCCTTCCAGACCCGGGTGCAGTCGTTGAGGGTGCGGAAGCCGTTGGGCTCCTCCTGGAGGATGAGGATCACGGCGTACTCCTCGAAGCGCATGGGGATGTAGGTCCACCACAGGCCCTCGAACTCCGGAACCAGCGGAGCGCCCGCGGGAGGCACCTCTCCCACCGGGCGGATGCCCCAGGAACGGTCCCGGGTGCCGACCCAGGTGTCGGGAGTGATGTCGATGTCTTCGCCGTCGATGGCCATCGAGCCACTCCAGGTGCCGACCTGCGCGAAGCGTTGAGCGTTGAGCGTGACTCTGCTTCCGGACCGCATCACGTGCGGCTGCTCCTGGAGGACGTCGAACGAGCCCTCCCAGGTCATGTCCATGGCGATGCCCTCGGTCTCCTCGAGCACCAACCGAAGTTTGCGCAGGGGTTCAACAACCTCGATGCGGTAGTTGCCCACGTGCTGGTTGAGGCGGTCATCGTCAATGGCGTCCGACAGGTGCAGGGCCGTCTGCTCGTTGCCTCGTCGAACCAGGACAAACGCGTCCTTGGTGCCCAGGTTGGGGTAGTAGCCCGCACCGGTGATGACGAAGATGTCCCCGGTCCGATCGTGGGCGTTGAGGTAGCACCGGTCGTAGAAGTTGCGGTCGCTCGGTCCCGCCCAGGTGACCGGCAACGGCACCTGGTGCAGCGGGTATTCATCGAGGTGACTGACCATGTGGAGTCCTCTGCTTCAGGGGCACGCGCACTCGCCGGTCACCCCAGGGGGATGGGCGCCCACCGTGATGCGCATCTCAATTGACACCTGTCAGCATGGGTGGAACACGTTCTACTTGTCAACGAGTCGGCGTAAGTTGACGCGAGAAACAGTCCGAGTCGGCGCTTCTTCTTCAACTTGCGCCGACTCGTCAGACGATGTCGCGGACCTTAACCCGGGCCTCGTCGGCCTCCTGGTCGGTCAACTTCATCTGCGACTGACGCTCCGCCTCGACGCGTCGGAGGTAGTGGTCGACCTCGTCGTCGATCCGCGCCTGGTCCCACCCGAGTTCCTCGGCCATCAAGGCGGCGACAGCCGAGGCGGCCGCCACCCCCCGGTCGAAAGTCTCGATGGAGATCCGGGTACGCCGCGTGAGCACGTCGTCCAGATGACGGGCCCCTTCGTGGGTCACGGCGTAGACGATCTCGGCGGCGAGGTAGTCCTCAGCACCTTCCAGGGGCAACGCGAGTCGTCGGTCGGAGTCGATGAGGGAAAGTACGTCGTCGATCAGCCCGCCGAAGCGTCCCAACAAGTGGTCGATCCGCACCACATGCAGACCCGAACGACGCGACAGCAGGACCCGCTGGTTGGAGCGGGTCTCAAACCCATCGGCGCCGTTAAGGCGGACCCGGTCGGTGATGGAGTCGCGGATCGAGGCGTGACCGGTTGACCTCAGCGAATGCGCAGCCGCGTCGACCGCGTCCTGCGCCATGACGCGGTAGGTCGTCAACTTGCCGCCCGCGATCATCACCAGTCCAGGGACGGGCGTGACAACGGTGTGCTCCCGGGAGATCTTTGAGGTCGGCTCCGACTCACCAGACAACAGCGGCCTCAGTCCGGCCCACACCCCAACGACGTCGTCGTGGTCGAGCGGCTCGCGCAGGATCGAATTCACGTGGTCGAGGATGTAGTCGATATCGGCACGGCTGGCCGCAGGGTGCGCGAGGTCGTAGACCCACGGTGTGTCCGTGGTGCCGATGATCCAGTGACGACCCCAGGGGATCACGAAAAGCACGGACTTCTCGGTGCGGACGATGAAGCCCGCCTCGGAGCGGATCCGGTCGCGAGGCACCATCAGGTGGATGCCCTTGGAGGCCTGCACGTTCAGGGAGCCGCGCCCGCCGACCATCTCCTGGATCTCATCGGTCCAAACCCCTGCCGCGTTCACCACGACCTTGGCGCGGACCTCGAAATCCACGTTGTTCTCCAGGTCGCGCGCGGTCACCCCGACGACCCGCTCGCCCTCGCGCAGGAAGCCGGTCACCTTCACCCGGGTAGCCACGTGGGCGCCGTGGCCCGCGGCGGTCCGAGCGATGCTGACGACCAAACGCGCGTCGTCCACCTGGCAGTCGTAGTACTTGATCGCGCCGGCCAGCGAGTCGGCCTTGAAGTCGGGCGCGATCCGCGCGACCCCACGCTTGGTGAGGTGCCGGTGGTGCGGCACCCCCATGTCGTACTTGCCCACCATCGCCATCGCGTCGTAGAGGGCGAGGCCAGCGCCGATGTAGGGGCGCTCCCAGAAGCGGTGGGTCAGCGGGTAGAGGAACGGGACGGGCCGGACCAGGTGGGGGGCGAGCCGGTTCAGCAGGAGGCCGCGTTCCTCGAGGGCTTCACGGACCAGCCCAAAGTCGAGCATCTCCAGGTAGCGCAGGCCACCGTGGACCAGTTTGCTGCTACGGCTACTGGTGCCGCTGGCCAGGTCGCGCTGTTCAAGAAGACCGGTGTTGAGTCCGCGGGTCACGGCATCCAGCGCGGTGCCGGCACCGACGATGCCGCCACCGACGACCAGGACGTCCAGCTCGCCCGCGCCGGGGTAACCGCTGTCATCCGACCTATTGTCAGCGATGCCACCCGACACCATGGCGTCGATCGCGGCGATGCGGGACTGGGGGCTCAGGGCACTGGTGGGACTCATTGGTCCATTGTGGACCAACGCGTCAGACCCTGGCCGCTGCGACCGCCTCTTCGAGCCCCTTCGCCGCAAGACGATCGGCCCGTTCGTTGCCGGGGTTGCCAGCGTGACCCTTCACCCAGTGCCACTCGACGTCGTGCTGCTCGACGGCGGCCTGGAGCCGCTGCCAGAGATCAACGTTCTTAACGGGTTGCTTGGCCTTGGTCTGCCAGCCGTTCTTCATCCACCCGGTCACCCACTGGGTGATGCCGCTGCGGACATAGACCGAGTCGGTGTAGAGCTCAACCCGGACCCGACGCTTGAGGACAGCGAGGGCCTCGATCGGAGCCATGAGTTCCATCCGGTTGTTGGTCGTTTGACCGGCCTCCCCGCCGCACAGTTCGAGCTCACGCCCGTCCTGGCTCAGGAACGCGCCCCAACCACCTGGACCAGGGTTGGGGATGCAGGCGCCGT
>CBDTZB010000177.1:0-5662 GCA_965364795.1 uncultured Nocardioides sp. | reverse complement strand
AGCGGACGTGCGATCCGAGGGCGTTTCGCTTGCCGACGGTATTCATGATCTCGCGGAGCAGTTCACTGTCGTCGACGGCGGTGCCGCGCAGCGACGGGTCACGAAGTTCACGTTCGCGTCGGAACGCGTCGAGCTCGTCAGCGATGGCTTCGCGGAACTCCTTGGAGATCTGCGCGTCGGGGTCATCGAGGGTCTTGGAGTCAACAGCGATGGTGTGGGGCTTGGACAGCCACTGGCCGTCGACGCCGACGTTATTGAACAACGGGATACGGCCTGGGTGGCGTGCGAGGACATTGCCGTCGTCGTCTGTGTCTTCCCACCCGGAGATCCATCGGTGGACGAGCGCGGACGTGTTGGTGTTGTTCGCCACGACGATGAACACCGGCGGGGTGCTCGACGGGTCGTGGGGCAGGACGTCTGTACGCCATCGGTCATGGTGCTTCGCGTAGTCGCTGTAGAGCGCTTCGAGGGCTGCTTGCAGCTCGACCGGCAGGGAGGGCTCTCCTTTCGGGGCGTGGGACTTAGTCCCCTTCGGCATGCGCTTCTTGATGCTGCCCCAGAGGTTGCGGAAGGCGGGGTCTCCGTCGTCGTAGCCCTCGCCCTTGACACGGTCGTCGGCGACCGGGACACGTGGGATCTTCACGAGGCCGGACTCGATGGCGTCGGCCAGCGAGAAGTCTGAAACGACCCACTGGAACAGGGTGCCTTCGGGCCACCCGGAGCCCGATAGGTAGAACGGTGTGGCGGACAGGTCGTAGACGGTCTTGATACCCCGCTTGCGGTGAATAGCTTGCAGTCCCGCGTGCCAACGTCGGGCGTTGGCATTCTCAACCTGAGCTTCCTTGCGGGCTTCGCCCTTGAGGTCGGCTGCCTTCAGTGCCTTCACCGCGACCCGTTTGTTGTCACCTTCTTCGATTGCTTCACGCCCAGTTCCCTCTTGGTAGCAGTGGTGGGCCTCGTCGTTGAGGACGACGATCTGCTTGCTGCCCGGGAACGCGCGGAGGATGCGGGCTGCCATCTCCGACTCGGACTCCACAAACGGGCTATCTGAGTCGCTCGTTATGCCTAGCACCCGCTTCGTGCCGGCGGTCAGGTCCTTGGACTTCGTTCGGGTCATCATCGTGTGGTAGTTCTCGATAACCACAGTGGCCCGGTTCAGCGCTAGGCGGAGGTCAGCGGGGATGAGTCCAGCGTCGTCGTAGACGTTGCCGCTGAACGCCGGGTCCAGCTCGCGAAGACGGTCCTTGATGGTGAGGCCCGGCGCCACGACCAGGAACAAGTCGGTGAACCGGGCGTCGTTCGGGTTCGCGGCCTTGTTCAGCGTGTGCCACGCGATGAGTAGCGCCATCACACGGGTCTTGCCGGTTCCGGTCGCCATTTTGTGCGCGACACGGAACAGACCGGAGTTCAGGGCGTTCCCACGCTCCACAAGGGTCTCAAGTGTTCGGGGCTGCTGCTTCGGGGCTACCTCGCCGAGCCAGATAGCTGTCTCGACGGCTTCCTTCTGCGCGAAGTAGAGCGGGTACAGCATCGTGTCGGTCGACGCCCAATGCTCTAGGAGCCTCCTGGTCGTTGGCGTAACGCCCGGCCAGTGGCCCGTCCGCCACGCCTTCACCTGGGCCCGAATGTCGCCGACGAGCTTGTGGGTAACGATCTGCTCGCGCTCATCGGGCAAGTCGAGCGATGCCTGTGTCCCCCCGCGGCGACGCCGCCCTGGAATGGGGGTCTTTTCCGACGATGGCCGGCGTCCATCGACAGCGCCGCCAGACATCATCCCGTCGTCGTCGAACGGGTAGTGCTGTGCAGGCTCGTCATACGGGCCGTTCAGAATCGGGTTTGCCAGCGCGTCCACGCGTCCTCCTCGACCCACGTCCGTGGACCATCGGTTCGTGCCTCGTGCCGCGCACCTTAGGGAGGTACTGCTGCGCGGTCCTCTATTCGGCCCAGAGTCAGTAGTCGTCCGGTTCACCGCAGTTCCCTGGTCGCGCGGTCATCCATTCGCGTTGCGAGGCGGCGAGGAGGCGACGCACTGGATTACTCAGGAGTCAGACGTCACCGTGCGCTACGTCAGCTGCGTCACGGCCACGCGGGCACAGCAACGCCCGAAGGTTTCGTAGGCAGGCAGGGGTTCTCTGTGTGCGAGACTCTCGGTCGGGTTGGAGGTGGCTGTGGTGGTCTTGGAGATGGTGGGTCCGGTGTTCCGGTGGGCTGACGCGCACGCTGCTGGGGTGGCTGCCGCGAGGGAGTGCCCAGGCTTTGGTTGACGGGTAGTTGTGTTGATCATGCTGCCAGGGTCTGGTTGTCGGCGAGCATGAGCTCGTAGGCGACGAGTGACAGCTTGCCGAGCGCGCGTTGGCGGCGCCGGCGGTTGTAGGTCTTCGCCATCCAGACGATCATGGCGATGCGGAGATCTTCGCGGGTTTCCCAGTGGTGGCGGTCGAGCACGTTGCGTTGCAGCAGCGCGAAGAACGATTCCATCGCGGCGTTGTCGCCGGCTGACGCGACACGGCCCATCGAGCCGCGCAGATGATGCTGGCGCAGGACGTTGCGGAACTTCCGTGTCCGAAACTGCGACCCGCGGTCGCTGTGAACGATCAGGCCTCGTGATGGTTGGCGGCGGTGGATCGCGGTGCGTAGCGCGTCGGCTGCGAGGTCTGCGGTCATGCGTGGCCCGATCGCGTAGCCCACGATCCGTCGTGAGCACACGTCCTTGATCGCGCAGAGGTAGAGGTTGCCCTCGGCTGTTGGGTGCTCGGTGATGTCGGTCAGCCACACGGTGTCGGGCTGCTCGGCATGGAAGTGGCGCATGACCAGATCGTCGTGCACGGCCGGGCCGGGGGACTTCCCGGACTTGCGGCCCTTGCGCACGATCGTTGACCAGATCTCGTGTTCCCGACACAGGCGGTGCACGCGGTTCTCCGACGCGACGTGACCCGCGTCAGCGAGCTCGTCAGACATCAGCCGGTAGCCGAACGCCGGATCATCGGCGTGCACGCCGCGCAGGACCTGGACCAGATGCGCGTCGTCCCAGTCACGATCGGTGACCGGATCAGCTGCCCATCTGTAGTAGCCCGCTGTGGAGAACCCGAGCACCTCGCATGACGTCGTGACGCGCACGCGCTGCTCGGCCAGGTCCCGCACCAGCGGGTACATCATTTTGGGGCCGAGTCCTTCGCGAAGTAGGCCGTGGCACTGCGGAGGATCTTGACCTCTTCCTCGAGACGTCGGTTACGTCGACGTAGCTGCACCAGCTCGTCGTTCTCTGCGGTCGTGCGGCCCGCGACGAGGCCATCGTCGGCGTCTGCCTGACGGATCCAGCGCTTCAGCGTCGTCGGGGAGATCCCGAAGTCGGCAGCGATCGCGGCCTTGGGGCTGTCACCGCGACGTGCGACGGTCACGACGTCACGCTTGAACTCTTGAGGGAACTTCTTCGGCATGTTGGCTTCCTTCCGTGAGCCTGCGGCTCACGCTAGATGCCAACCAAAGTCTGGGCATTCCCCATGACCAGATCGTCGTGCACGGCCGGGCCCGGAGACTTCCCGGACTTGCGGCCGTTGCGCACGATCGTTGACCAGATCTCGTGTTCCCGACACAGGCGGTGCACGCGGTTCTCCGACGCGACGTGACCTGCCTCGGCGGGCTCGTCAGACATCAGCCGGTAGCCGAACTTCGGGTCATCGGCGTGCACGCCGCGCAGGACCTGGACCAGGTGTGCGTCGTCCCAGTCACGATCGTCGATCCGACCACGGGGCTGGTGTGGCAGGGGGCACGGTGGCACTCGCCGGATCTGGCGGTGTTCACCGCGCGTGACATCGTGTTCGGGTAGATGTCGAGCCCGGTGTCGCTGAACCGTTACACCTACGGGTTCGCGGATCCGGTGAACTACTTCGATCCGGACGGTCGTTGGCCCGGTCTGATCAGCGCTGCGGCGCGTGGTGCCCGCACGATCGGGCGTGCGGTCGGCACCGGCGCGTCTGCGGTTGTCTCTGGTGCACGGACGGTCGGCAACGCGGCGGTGTCCACGGTCCAGGCGGGCGGGCGGTTGGCGTCGTCTGCTGCGACCAGCGTGTCGCAGGGTGTGCGTTCTGTGGCGAGCACGGGCGCGTCGTTTGCGTCGTCTGCCGCGGCGACGGTCGTGCGTGTCGCTGAGGATGTGCGGGTCGAGCTCGCAGATGTCGGCAGGGTCCGCTTCGGCCGTTCTCGAGGTCGCCTGCCCGGACGTGTGCTTTGCGGATGAAACCGACGCCCCATCGTTGCCGTGGGACAGCAGCACGATCTTGCCTGCCGCATCGGCAGCCGCGCCGACCACTGTGCGGTCGTGCACGTGCTCCGGGCTGGCCAACGCCAACGCCCGTGCTGGGAGCAATGTCGCTGCGCCGACCAGCGCTCCCGATCTCAGCACGGTGCGTCTGCTGACGGATTCCCCTACCTCTGTGTTCTCAACCACGGTGTCCCCTCTCGTGTTGTTTCAGCCCATCGCGCCAACCCAGCTGATCTGCGGATCGATCATGTTCGTGATGGACAGCGGGGTGCGTTCGCCTGTGGCCATGTCAATGGTGGTGACCTGGCCGTTGCGGTCGACGGTCAGCACGTGACGGCCGGTCGAGTCGGACGCGAACGCTTCGATTCCGACGTCGAACATGTGGGTGACTTCTGCATCGCCGGTGAAGCTCAGCGTCGCAAACGCTTCGGTCACACAGGTGCCGTCGTCCGATGTGCCGAGCCCGACGAGCACGTGTTCGCTGTCGTGTCGGACGATGTCGCACACCTCGTCGTACGGGGCAGGCAACTCTGTCGTGAGGGTCTCAGGGGTGCCGCCCGGGGTGCCGCTGCTGAAGAACGAAACGGCCCCGCCGGGTGCTTCTACGCCGACGACGACCACGGGATGGTCGGGCACGCCAGTCAGCGCCGCCGCGGAGATGAACAGCAGATCGGCGAACGTGAACGAGGCCTCGACTGCGGGGTGTCCGTCATCGGCGGACACGTTCACGTACGCACCCACCCCGCTCGTCGTCATCACTGCCGCAGCCAAACTGTCGACCGTGGTTCCTGTGAGACCTCTTGCAGCATCTCCTTGCACCATGAAGATCTGGCCGGCGGCGGGTTCGCAGCAGACGGCGACGAACCCTCCACCCTCGGGGGCGGCAGCCAGGTCGGTGACACCGAGCAGGAACCGGCCCTCCGCCCCGCCGTTGACGTCGTCCACGACGACGGTCACGATGACGTCACCGTCGTCGGCGACCTCGTGGTGCACGATCTGACGGCCGACGTTCCCAGCGATCTGCCAGCTGCTTGGCGGCTGGGGCGCCAGGTCCCAACTTGCGATCGTCGGGAATGTGGCGGCACCTTCCGGCGGTGAGCTGACCTCGAGATCTGGCGTCGGGGCGGTCTGGTTCACCGACGGTGCGGCTGTCGCATCAGGGTCGGGAGTTGCAGCGCAGGCAGCGGCGATCGAACACGCAGCTGCGAAACGTGCCAGCCGACCACGCATCTCGCCCACCTCCCCTGTTTTGACGCTACGCCAGTCTCAGCGCGAGCGTGCCGGGATTGTCGGTGCCAGCGAAGCCTCCTCCCTCGTACCGACGCAGGACAGCCCCCGACACGTTCATCGATCATCGATCGGCATCGGGCGAAGATCGAGGAGCTGGTCGAGCTCATGGAC
>CBDTZB010000176.1:0-5718 GCA_965364795.1 uncultured Nocardioides sp. | reverse complement strand
CATCGGCGAGACCACGACCGAGGACGTGGTCCCGGGAGCCGACGCCATCGAGTTCTACGCCGGACTCGTGCCCGCGATCCACGGCGAGACCATCGACTTCCCCGGCGGCTTCGCCCGCATGCGCCGCGAGCCGCTGGGGGTGTGCGTGGGCATCGGCGCCTGGAACTACCCGATCCAGATCGCGATGTGGAAGTCGGGGCTGGCGCTGGCCTGCGGCAACTCGATGATCTTCAAGCCGGCCGAGGTCACGCCGCTCTCCGCTGGCTTCCTCGCCGAGATCTACCTGGAGGCTGGCGTGCCTCCCGGCGTCTTCAACGTCCTGCAGGGAGATGCCCGGGTCGGCCAGATGCTGGTGAGCCATCCGGATGTCGCCAAGGTGTCGCTCACCGGCGAGGCCGGGACCGGCAAGATCGTGATGGCCGACGCAGCCGCCACGCTCAAGAAGGTCACGCTCGAACTCGGGGGCAAGTCACCGATCATCGTGTTCGACGACGCCGACGTCGACAGCGCCCGCAACGCCGCCCTGACCAACAACTTCTACTCGACGGGCCAGGTGTGTTCGAACGGGACGCGCGTGTTCGTCCAGCGCGGTGTCTACGACGAGTTCCTTGATGGCCTCGCCGAGCGGGTGGCGGGCTACGCGATCGGCGATCCTTTCGACCCCGACACCCTGATCGGGCCCCTGGTCAGCGCCGAGCATCACGACAAGGTGATGCAGTACATGAAGCTCGCACACGACTCGGGAGCGCGCCACATCGTCGGCGGCGACGTCCCTGACGACCCGGCACTGGCCGGCGGCAACTACGTGACTCCCGCCGTGTTCGCCGACTGCACCGACGACATGACGTTCGTGACCGACGAGGTCTTCGGGCCGCTGATGGCCGTGCTCCCCTTCGACGATGAAGACGAGGTGCTCACCCGCGCCAACGCCACCGTCTACGGCCTCGCCGGCGCGGTGTTCACCAGCGATCTCGCGCGGGCCAACCGCGTGGCGAACCGCATCGACGCCGGCTTCGTCTGGATCAACGACTACGGCACCATGCCCGCCTCGGTGCCCTTCGGTGGCTACAAGCACTCAGGCATCGGCCGCGAGAATGGCGAGCAGGCGATCGAGCACTACACCCAGATCAAGACGATCTACACCAACCTGGAACCCGTCGAACGCCACCTCTGAAGCCCGGTGCTGACACGTCGCGCCCCCAGGCAGTCTGAGGAGGCGAACATGGGGGTGTCGCACAACTTCGGACCGGGAACAACCGGAGCCCTACGAGGCCATGTCGGCCAGGTAGGGCTCTGGTAACTGCTGGGCATCGACTCTGCGCGGTACCGAGGGACGAGTTGCGAGGGGAGGTAGGTGTTGTTCAAGTCGACGCTTGATGCGCCGCAGGTAACGACTCGTTCCACCCTTTCGGAGACACCTACATTTTTCCGAAACTCACCTCTTTCATTGAAAGTGGGGGGTGTCTCCCAGCCACACCTGTCTCCTACGGGGGTGCCTGTCTCCGGCCTGCCTCCCGGATCTCTGGGCGCAGGTACCCCCTGCGAGGTTGCGAAGTTGCGAAAGAACTCGAAGGCTCACTGGTCGGACCTGCGAACGTCGTTGCAACTACCGTGCTGGGATCTGGTCGCGGTTGGCGTCGATGCGGATCTGGTCCAGGACCTGGTCGTGCTCGTCCAGGGCGACTGCGGTGTGCGACCGCTTGTGCGGATCGATCCCGATGATGACCGTCATGAGTTCTCCTTCGATCGTGGGAGACGGTCACGCCGGCGGACACACCTCATGCCAGTGTTCGCACGCCTGTCTTGAGTCACGCCGACGCGGACCCCGGCAGGCGACACTTCGTTACAGAGCCAGCCCGCCCGAAGGCGGGACAGCAGGCGGTTACCGAGTCAGCCCACCGAGGTCCTCGACGCTAAGAACTGCCGTCGCGTCGTGACACCAGAACACCATGAGGCGGTTCCCGAACGGACGTAGGGCGACTCCGAAGTTGTTGGTTCCTTCCTAGCCCGCCCGAAGCCGCCTCCCTGTGGGCTCAGTCGACGAAGGTTGGGGAGCCTGGGAGTTCGCGGCCCAGGCTCGATTGCTTGGCTCATCGACCGTGCTTCGCCTCGAACGCTTCGGCTTCATCAAGGGTGCGGAACTGCATGATGTAGCCGGCCTCCATCGTGGCTGGCGTGGCCAGACCCGAAGGTGCGGGTAGTCCAAGCTCCCAGAACTCCTCGGAGGTGATCATCTGGCCCTCGAACAGGACCCATCGGACGGATTCCATGTCGAAGTGCAGTGTCTCGCCGTCGATGGGCACCCCAACGAACGGATCCTCCAACGGCTCAGGCGCGCGCTCGTCCGCGACGGCACCGAAGGTCGTGAGGAGCACGGCCGCGACTCCCGTCGCGCCGGCCGTCCGACGCAGTTTGCTCCAAGTCATCGGAATCTCCGTCACGTGGCGTTGACACAGGCGGCGGGCGCAGCCGGGAACCCATCACTGCCGGTGCTCCACACCTTGTAGGAGGACAGTTGGTTGCTGTAGGTGATGGTGTCCCACGCTGCATCGGCGGCAACCCCCGAGACGGCGATGTTCGCGCCCGCGCAGTCCTTGTCCACCCACCAACGAACTTTGACGATCTCTGCGTCGATGTACAGCGAGGAGGCCTTGTCGTTGAAGCCCCAAGAAGCCATGTTGGACACGAAGTCGTTGCTGAATGCCGCGTGATAGCCGCCCCCACAGTGGGTGCCGTCATACCAACGCATATTCAGATTCGGCATGCCCCCGGCACATGCAGCCGAGGCAGGAAGTGCCCCAGCGGCGAGTTGCACGCCGGCTATCAGCGTTGCGGCGAGAATCCTGCCCTTGGGTTTGCCCATGTCATCCCCCCGAACCGACTGAGCGTGAAGGAGTATGGCGCCACGCGGGAAGGCGGTCAAGCCGTGAGGGTCGAAGGCTGTGACAGGCAGTCTGAGGAGGCGAACATGGGGTGTCGCACAACTTTGGACCGGGAACAACCGGAGCCCTACGAGGCCATGTCGGCCAGGTAGGGCTCTGGTAACTGCTGGGCATCGACTCTGCGCGGTACCGAGGGACGAGTTGCGAGGGGAGGTAGGTGTTGTTCAAGTCGACGCTTGATGCGCCGCAGGTAACGACTCGTTCCACCCTTTCGGAGACACCTACATTTTTCCGAAACTCAGCGCTTCAGGTTGACCAGTTCGGACAGGACCTCGTCCGATGTGGTGATGGCTCGGCTGTTGGCCTGGAAGCCACGCTGGGCGATGATCAGGTTCGTGAACTCCTGGGCGAGGTCGACGTTCGACATCTCCAGGGCGCCAGCGTTGATCAGGCCCGAGGCGTTGTCTCCGGGAGGCCCGAGCAGCGGGACGCCGGAGTTGCCGGTGCCGGCGTAGTACGACTCGCCCTCACGGCGCAGGCCGCCCGGGTTGTTGAAGGTCGCCAGGGCCAGGAAGCCGAGGGTCTTGGCCTCACCGTTGGAGAACTGCCCGGTGATCACGCCGTCGTTGCCGAAGGTGAAGCCACGCAGGTGACCGATCTGCTGGCCGTCCTGGTCGCGAGCCTCGATCGTCGACGGTCCGCCGTACTGGACGGAGGGCACGTCGCCGTCGAGCTTGATGGTCACGTCCTGCGGGTCCGAGCCGTTGCCGAACGTGATGCCGGTGAGGGCGATCTCCGCGGGGTTGGTCGCGTCAACGGCGGTGCCGTTGACCGTCGCAAGCTGACCGTCGGAACCGAAGGTGACGGGGATGGCCGCGGCTGGGGTCGCCTGGGCCACACCTGCCGAGTCGACGTACGAGGCCTGGACATCCCAGGCGTTGGTGCCCGTGTTGGTGAAGCTGACGCTCATCCGCTGCGACTGACCCAACGAGTCGAAGACGGTGATGGACGTGGTCACGTTCTCGCCGATCGCACCCGCGACCGGCAGGTTGCCGCCGATGTCGATCTGGCCGGTTGTGATCGGGTCGATGGTCTGCCCAGCCGGCAGGACGATGTCCTCGATCGAGCGGTTGACGTCGACCTTGCCGTTCTCGTCGGCGAGCCAGCCCTGTACGACCGAACCGTTGGAACCGACGAGGCGGCCACCCTGGTCGAGGTTGAAGGCACCGGCGCGGGTGAACTTCTGCTCACCGCCGACATCCATGACGAAGAAGCCTTCGCCCTGGATCGCCATGTCGGTCGTCCGTCCCGTGAGCTGCGTGGCTCCCTGGGTGAAGACACCGTCGATGGCGGCGACGTTGACGCCCAGGCCGAGCTGGACGGGGTTGATGCCGGCACGGACGACGTCCGAGCCTCCGGAGCTGCCTCGCAGAACCTGCGAGATCGCCTCCTGGAACGTGACACGGGAGGCCTTGAAGCCGGACGTGTTGACGTTGGCGATGTTGTTGGCGACGACGTCAAGCATCGTCTGGTGGCTGCGGAGTCCGGAGACGCCGGAGAACATTGCGCGAAGCATGTGGGGCTCCCTCTCAAAGGGGATGCCCGTCCGTGGAGATCGGTTGCCGGCGTCCGTGCCGGCCGTTGGTTTGTCTGTCGTCGCGTCGTTGGGCGAGTGAAGGTTTTCGGTTCGATCAGGCCGGAGTCACGGCGGGCCGAGCGCGTGGCGGTGTCCGAGTGCGGTCATGCCTCACGCACCTGGGCGGCAAGGTCGATCGGGATCTCGCGATCACCGACGGTCAGCAGCGGACCTTCGTCACCCATCCGGTAGCCGGTGACGATGCCGCTGACCTCACCGTCGGGCAGGGCCGCGGTCACGTGCCGACCGACAAGGTTGATGGCCGCGGTGACCTGGCTCATGCCCATGAGTTGCTGCTGGGATTCCAGCAGCTGCGTGAGCATCTCCACCTGGGAGAACTGGGCGGTCTGCAGCATCATCTCGGCGCCCTCGGAGGGCTCGAGTGGGTTCTGGTACTTGAGTTGCGCGACGAAGAGGTTGAGGAATGCCTGCCCGTCGAGGCTCTCGGAAAGTGACGCGACGGGGGGCGCAGCCGCGGGGGCTGCGCCGAGTGCGTCGACCGAAACCATTTCACTCATGTGCTTGCTCCTTGGTCACAGGCGGACAGAACCGTCAGCGGCCTGGCGGCTGCTGGCGGAGTTGCCCGTCGAAGTGGAGGTGGTGTTGGGCTGGCCGGCGCGCGCTTGGCTGCCTCGGCCGGGGCGCTGCTCGGCATCACCCTTGGCCTGGCTGGATCCGTCCGCGTCGTCGCGGGTGCTGAAGTCGCCGAGCGACAGGCCGCGCTCCCCCAGCGCCGTGGCCAGGTCGCGACCGATCGAGCCGAGCGGCGCGACCGCGTCGGTCGGGCCCTGTGCGAGAACGTGGACGCCACCGTCCCGCGCCAGCCGAACCTCGATGCGCAGACCAGGCAGTTCGGTCATCTCGACGAGGATGCTCCGAGGCGGCGGCGCGTTCTCGAGCTGCTTGGCCAGTTGCGCGATCCGCGCGACGACGGCCTGGCCACGCAGGCCCAGCGTGGGGTCGACGGGGACCGGGGCGGCGGCTTCCGAGGTCGCGGACGTCGGGGCGCTGGCTGCGATGGCCAGCGAGGCGTCCACCACGGGGCCTGCGGCGGCGGGGGCGGAGGGTGTTTCGGTGATCTCGGTGGCCAGGCCGGTCGAGGCAGCCAGCGAGGTCGCCAGTTGGCTCATCGCCGGGGCTGTGGCCGCCGGGAGCTGGGAGGAGGCCTGAGCCGCAGTGGCCGGCATGGCCGGAAGTGCC
>CBDTZB010000175.1:0-5722 GCA_965364795.1 uncultured Nocardioides sp. | reverse complement strand
TCTCTGCCCAGGACGCCATCGCCGCGATCCAGGGGCACCAGGCGTGGGCGATGATCCGGCGCAGTGGCACCGCGGGTCCCCTCGACACGGTCACGTTCGTCGGCGGCAACGCGAGCACGGTGGAGTCATTGCTCGACATCCCGCTCGAGACCGGCTCGCCGGTCGCGGGTCGACAGTTCGACCGGCTCGCGGCGATCCCCTTCCGCCAGGTCGCCGAGCGAGGCTTCGAAGCTCACGACGACGGCACCCCGCTCACGGTCATCGACATCCAGACCGAGCTTGAGGTCCCCGTCGGTGAGGTCCTCGACGCGATCGTGGACGGCGGGATCGACTTCCTGGACCGCGGTGGCTTCGAGACCGACGACGAGGCGTACGCCGAGGTGGTCCGGACGATCATCGACGACGAGATCGGGCAGGGCGAGGGCGCCAACCTGGTCATCGGCCGGCACTACCGGGCCAAGGTCGCCGACTGGGACGCCGGTTGCGCGCTGACCGCCTTCCGTCGACTCCTGGACCGCGAACGCGGCGCCTACTGGACCTACGTCTTCTTCACCGGAGAGCGCTACCTAGTGGGCGCCAGCCCGGAGCGGCACGTCAGCGTGCGCGGGGTCGGCTCCTCGGGTCTCAGCGACGTGCGGATGAACCCGATCAGTGGCACCTTCCGCGTCTCGACCGGTTCGACCACCGACACCGACGACGGCGATCTCAAGCGGCGCTTGCTGGACTTCCTGGCCGATGAGAAGGAGATCTACGAGCTCTTCATGGTCGTGGACGAAGAGCTGAAGATGATGTGCGACATCTGCCACGAGGGTGGCCAAGTGCTCGGCCCCTTCCTCAAACCGATGACCCACCTCATCCACACCGAGTACCTCCTCGCCGGTCGCACCGACCGTGACGTCCGGGAGGTCCTGCGCGACACGATGTACGCCGCCACCGTGACCGGCAGCCCGGTGGAGAACGCGTGCCGGCTGATCAAGCAGTACGAAACACAGGGTCGCGGTTACTACGGTGCCGCGCTGGCCCTCTTCGGCCGCGACACCGGCGGCGGCGCTACCGCCGACAGCCCCATCGTGATCCGCTCCGCAGACGTCGACCTCGAAGGCAACCTGAAGGTCACCGCCGGGGCGACCCTGGTGCGGGACTCCGACGCGGCCTACGAGGTGGCGGAGACGCACGCCAAGGCCGGTGGAATCCTCAGCGCCTTCGGTCTGGTGAAGGCGGCTTCGCAACCTCCGGACGGCATCGCTGACCTGGCCCGGGACGAAGACGTTCTGGTTGCCCTGAATGCGCGGAACCGGCGGCTCAGCACGTTCTGGCTCACCGATCAGGGCGGCAGCGCGCCGGACCCCCGGTTAGCGGGGAAGTCGGTGGTCATCCTCGACGGCGAGGACGACTTCGTGAACATGCTGCGGCACCTGCTGAGCGTGATGGGGTTGACCAGTCGCGTCGTACGCCACGAGGACTACGTGCCCGGTTGCCTCGACGGCGACGACCTGGTGATCGTCGGCCCCGGTCCTGGTGATCCGCGCGACGGTGCCGACCCCAAGATGGCTCACCTGCGCGCAGCCGTCGCGGCGTTGCTCGCCGACCGTCGACCCTTCCTCGCCGTGTGCCTCGGACACCAGGCGCTGTGTCACCAACTCGGCATCGAGTTGGCCTACAAGGACATCGTCTTCCAGGGCACCCAGTCGGCCGTGCCGATCTTCGACCGCACCGAACGGGTGGGGTTCTACAACACCTTCGTGGGCCGGGTTCAGGATCCGTCGACCCTGCCCGACGGGGTCACCGTGTTCACCGACGCCCCGACCGGTGACGTGCACGCGGTGGTCGGCCCGCACTACCGAGGAGTGCAGTTCCACGCGGAGTCGATCCTGACCGAACGCGGCTTCGATCTCGTGCACGAACTCGTGGCGGGAATTCTGCTGCAGCCCTCGCCGGAACAACCCTGAACGGCTAGAGTTCCCCGTGAACCCGATGAGGCCTGCCCCCCAGACTCATCGGGTTCTCTTATGCCCAGATGTGAGCGCTGACGCGTGAGGTCCGACGTAATCGTGGTGGATCACCATGACTCCTACACCTGGAACCTGGTGCACCTCGTCGCTGCAGTGACCGGCGACCTACCTCGTGTCGTCCAGCACGACGAGGTCTCCGCGGACGAGGTGTTGGAGCACGAGTACGTCGTCCTCTCACCCGGTCCGGGCCGCCCCGATCGGGCAGCGGACTTCTCGGTCGGTGCGGAGGTGCTTCGGACCGCAACCCGACCGGTCTTGGGTGTCTGCCTCGGCATGCAGGGCCTCGTCACGACGTACGGCGGCGCGGTGGACTACGTGACCCCGGGTCACGGCGTGATCGCCGAGATCGAGCACAACGGAGCCGGGCTCTTCGACGGGGTGCCGGATCGGTTCGACGCGGTGCGCTACCACTCGTTGGCTGCGGTCTCTCTGCCGGATTGCCTGGAGCGAACCGCCGTCGACACCCGGTCCGGCCTGACCATGGCGGTGCGACATCGGGACCTGCCACTGGTCGGGGTGCAGTTCCACCCCGAGTCGATCCTCTCCGAACACGGCGCGGCGATCATGACGAACTTCCTGCGGATGGGGTCGTCATGAGCGTGTCTGGCAACGATGTCGCTGGCTTCTTCGTCGAGGTCGTCGCCAGCCACGACCGGTGCTTCTGGATGGACGGCGGTGGTGCTCGTGGCTGGTCGGGTTCGCGGTCGATCATCGGCTGGCTCGAGGACGACGACGTTTCCCTCAGCTTCGACGCTGCGGCACGAGAGGTCACGCGCCATCGGGGCGGTGAGTCGGAGGTGGTCGGAGATGACATCTTCGCCGTCCTTGAGGCCGAGATCGTTGCGGGCCGCCCGACCGACCAGTGGTTCGGTTTCTTCGGGTACGCCGCCCGCCCCGACCTGCCGGGCCGGCCCGGTCCGGGGCCCGACGCAGTGTGGATGCGGGCCCGGCACGTGCGCTCCTTCAGCCACCCTGCCCCCGATCAGGTCACGATGGCCGCCGCCTCGGTGCCGCCGGCCCAGGTCGAAGACCCGCCTGCGACCTACGCCCAGGCCTATCGACGGGTGCAGGAGGAGATGCATGCCGGCAACTCCTACGAGGTGAATCTGACCTACCGGGTCGAGACCGAAAGCGCGCTGGACCCGGCGGCGGCGTACCTGCGGCTGCGCGAACTCAACCCCGCGCCGTACGCCGGCTACCTGCAGCACCGCCTGCTGGCGAACCCTGCTGCGTCGGTCACTCTGCTCTCTTCCTCGCCCGAGCGGTACGCCCTGATCAGTGAGGAGGGCCTGATCGAAACCAAGCCGATCAAGGGGACGCTGCCGCGGTCGACCGACCCCCGGATCGATGAGGAACGCCGCCTCACGTTGGCGAGCGACCAGAAGTTCCGGGCCGAGAACCTGATGATCGTCGACCTGTTGCGCAACGACCTGGCGATGGTCTGCGAGCCCGGCAGCGTGGAGGTGCCGGCCCTGATGGAGGTTGAGTCCTACGCCACGGTGCACCAACTGGTCTCGACGGTTCGCGGTCGGCTCCGTCCGGAGGTGAGCACCGTCGGGGCGTTGCGTTCGCTCTTCCCCGCGGGATCCATGACCGGCGCTCCCAAGTTGCGCACGATGCAGATCATCGACGAGGTGGAGGCCGATGCGCGCGGGGTCTACTCGGGTGCCTTCGGCTGGATCTCGGGCTCCGGGGCAGCCGACCTGGGCGTGGTCATTCGGTCCGCTGTGGTCACCGACAGCGGCCGGTACGTCGTGGGCACCGGTGGCGGCATCACAGTGCTGTCCGACCTTCACGAGGAGTGGGCCGAGTCAGCGCTCAAGGCTGAGCGTCTGCTCGCGGTGTTCGACGTCGAGGCGTCCGACTAGCTTCCGGCCGCGGCGGCGGCGAGCAGCAACGACAACGCATCCTGGGTCTGTTCGACCTCGGCCACGATGCTTCCTAGCCCGGCGTAGAGCGTGCCGTCGACGAGGGCGAGCACGACCGGGACCCCCGACGGGTTCCGCAGGGACACCGCTTCATCAGCGCCCTCGAGGGTGAGCGGCACCGGAGGCTTGCCCTTCGGTCCGGCGGCCGCAGCGGCCGCCTCGTCGAGGGAACCGTAGAAGCGGGTGGAGCTCAACTCAAGGATCGGCTCGCCGTCGCCGGTTTGGTAGATGCACTTCGCCGCGAGTTCGCGAGGCGTGAACGGCGGATCGAGGGAGCTCATCCGCACGGACCCGAACACGGTGTCGGCGGGGACGGACACCGTGACCTGATTCAGGTCCGTGCGGTCCAGGATCGCGCTGACCTTCGGCTGGTCCACCAGGTCGCAGGGGTGGGTCATGCCGTCGAGCACCATCGGCTGGTCCGCAGCGGGCTCGGACTGGCAGGCCGAGGACAGCACCAGGGCCAGCACTCCCGCGGTGACGGACCCTGCGGCGGAGCGGGCGCCTCGACGAATCACGGACCAACCTCCTGGGCGTGGGCGGAGAACTCTCCGAGGATCAGGCGTACGCCGCGGGTCAGCCGCTGCTGGTCGTAGGGCTTGGGTGCCACCAGGTCGATCGTCTGGATCAGGTCGCCGTTCTGGACGAAGCCGCTGAGGAACAGTTGGCTCTCGTCGAAGTCGGTGACGATCCGGGCGGCGTCCGCTCCGGGAACCTCGATCTCGCGCACGGCGCCGGGATCGAGGTCGGTCATCTGGGCGAAGACGGCGTCGAGCCCATCAGGGAAGATCGAGTAGTTCGCGTCCAGGACCGGGCCGCCCTGGGTCGCCGGGTTGAGCGCGCACCGCGGTGAGGCTGCCGACCCGTCGTCCATCGTCACCTCGGCTCCGAGGGTCTCGGCGACCTCCTCGGCCACCAGGCCGTCGCAGGGGTTGAAGATCTCCGGAGCCGCCTGCGCGCTCGCCGCGTCGGTCGGGGCGGCCGGATCGGGTCCGTCACTGGTGCAGCCGGTGAGCAGGACCCCCGTGCTGGCGAGGAGGGCCAAGCGGATGCGCCACGAGTCAGGCATGAGTGACCTCTCGATCCGGCATCACGCGTGACCCCGGTAGACAGACGGTCAGACGGGCACCGCCGCTGGGGGAGCGGCCTGCCGTCACCTGACCGGAGTGTCGCTCCACCGCCTGCCGGACGATGGAGAGGCCCAACCCGGAGCCAGGCATGGACCTCGACTCGTCGGTGCGCCAGAACCGGTCGAACACGCGGGACTCATGCTCCTCCGGGATCCCCGGGCCCTGGTCGTCCACGGTGAGGATCGCGACCGCTGCGTCGGGGCCCGGCGCTGGGACCAGACGGCACTCGACGACCCCGCCCTGCGGCGACCACTTCGCTGCGTTGTCCAACAGGTTGGTCAACGCCCGCTCCAGCGTCGACTCCTCGCCGACCAGCCACCACTGTTCGGCGTCGACCTCGAACCTCACGCTCGGCGCCCGCAGGCGGACCCGGGCCACCGCGTGGTCGAGGGCTTCGCTCACGTCGACGGGTTCGACGACCCGGGCCAAGGGTTCGTCACGAGCGAGCTCAACGAGGTCGCCGATCAGGGTGGTGAGTTCCTCGATCTGGGCGCGTACGTCGCTCAGCAGCTCCGAATGCGACGCAGGGTCGAGCGGCATCGCTCCCTCGTCGGCCTGGGTGAGCAGGTCGATGTTGGTGCGCAGTGAAGTCAACGGCGTGCGCAACTCATGTCCGGCGTCGGCGACCAGGCGGCGTTGCCGATCCCGGGAG
>CBDTZB010000174.1:0-5724 GCA_965364795.1 uncultured Nocardioides sp. | reverse complement strand
GACCGACCCCGAGTTCGCCGACGCCACCTACATTGAGCCGATCACTCCTGAGTTCGTGGAGCAGGTCATCGCCAAGGAGCGTCCTGACGCCCTGCTGGCCACACTCGGTGGTCAGACGGCTCTGAACGCGGCGATGGCCCTCGACGCCGCCGGCATCCTTGAGAAGTACAACGTCGAACTGATCGGTGCCTCCATCGAGGCGATCAACCGCGGGGAGAACCGCCAGTCCTTCAAGAAGATCGTTGAGGGTCTCGGCGGCGAGGTAGCCGGTAGCGCCATCTGTCACACCATGGACGACTGCCTTACTGCTGTGGAGACCTTCGGCTACCCCATCGTCGTACGCCCCAGCTTCACCATGGGCGGCACCGGTTCGGGAATCGCCTACGACGAAGCGCAACTGCGCCGCATCGCCGGCTCCGGACTGGCCGCGAGCCCAACCACCGAGGTGCTGATCGAGGAGTCGATCATCGGGTGGAAGGAGTACGAACTCGAGGTCATGCGCGACACCGCGGACAACGTGGTGATCATCTGCTCGATCGAGAACGTCGACCCGATGGGCGTGCACACCGGTGACTCGATCACCGTCGCTCCGGCCCTGACGCTGACCGACCGCGAATACCAACACATGCGCAACATGGCCATCGGCATCATCCGGGAGGTCGGGGTCGACACCGGCGGCTGCAATATTCAGTACGCCGTCAACCCGGCCGATGGACGCCTGATCGTCATCGAGATGAACCCCCGGGTCTCACGATCCAGCGCCCTGGCCTCCAAGGCCACCGGGTTCCCGATCGCCAAGATCGCGGCCAAGGTCGCCATCGGCTACACCCTCGACGAGATTCCGAACGACATCACCACCCGGGTGCTGGAGGACGGCACCGTCCAAAGCACCCCGGCCGCCTTCGAGCCGACCCTCGACTACGTCGTGGTGAAGGTTCCCCGTTTCGCCTTCGAGAAGTTCCCCGGCGCCGACCCGACTTTGACGACCCACATGAAGTCCGTGGGCGAGGCGATGGCGATGGGTCGAAACTTCACCGAGGCGCTGCAGAAGGCGCTGCGCTCCCTCGAAAGCCCCTCGTCGGTCTTCGACTGGCACCAGGAGTACGTCGAACTCGATAAGGAGGGACTGCTCGAAGCGATCGCAATCCCTCACGACGGTCGCCTGCGCAAGGTGATGGATGCCCTGCGGGCCGGCGCCACCCCGGACGAGATCTTCGACGCCACCAAGATCGACCCCTGGTTCATCGACCAACTCGTGCTCATCAACGAGATCGCGGCCGAGGTGACCGCCGCCAAGGAACTCACCCCCGCGTTGCTGCGCCGGGCCAAGCGACACGGGTTCTCCGACGTCCAGATCGGTAAGATCCGCGGCATGACGCCCGACGTGGTCCGCGGCGTTCGGCACGCTCTCGGAATCCGTCCGGTCTACAAGACGGTCGACACCTGCGCCGCTGAGTTCCAGGCGGCCACCCCGTATCACTACAGCTCCTACGACGAGGAGTCCGAGGTTCTCCCGCGGGAGCGCCCAGCCGTGATCATCCTCGGCAGCGGCCCGAACCGGATCGGTCAGGGCATCGAGTTCGATTACTCATGCGTGCACGCCAGCCTGGCTCTGAGCGACCCGAGCCTGCCCAACGGTGGCTACGACACGGTGATGGTCAACTGCAACCCCGAGACCGTTTCGACCGACTACGACACCTCAGACCGGCTCTACTTCGAGCCGCTCACCCTTGAGGACGTGCTGGAGATCGTGCACGCCGAGATGGAGGCCGGTCCCGTGGCTGGCGTCATCTGCCAGCTCGGTGGCCAAACCCCGCTGGGCCTCGCCCAGGCGCTGAAGGACAACGGCGTACAGATCGTCGGAACCACCCCCGAGGCGATTAACCTCGCTGAGGAGCGGGGCGAGTTCGGCCGGGTGCTCCACGCGGCCGGTCTCAAGGCCCCGAAGCACGGGACCGCCACGTCGTACCCCGAGGCGCAGGCGATCGCCACCTCGATCGGCTATCCCGTCCTGGTGCGTCCTTCCTACGTCCTCGGGGGTCGCGGCATGGAGATCGTCTACGACGATGTCGCGTTGCAGGCCTACCTCGAGAAGTACGTCGCCGCGGGACTGATCAGTCGGGCCGCGCCGGTGCTGGTCGACAGCTTCCTCGACGACGCCGTCGAGATCGACGTGGACGCCCTGTTCGACGGAAACGAACTCTTCCTCGGCGGTGTCATGGAGCACATCGAGGAAGCCGGGATCCACTCGGGTGACTCCTCCTGCGCCCTGCCGCCCATCACGCTCGGGGAGCGCGAGGTCGAGCGGATCCGCGAGGCCACCGAGGGGATCGCTCGCGGGGTGGGCGTCGTGGGTCTGATCAACATCCAGTTCGCGCTCAGCTCGGACATCCTCTACGTCCTCGAAGCGAACCCGCGGGCTTCCCGAACGGTGCCGTTCGTGTCCAAGGCGACCGCAACCCCGCTGGCCAAGGCAGCAGCGCGGGTCATGATGGGCGAGACCATCGCCGACCTTCGCGCCGTTGGGCTCCTGCCCGCCACGGGCGACGGGGGCAACCTCCCCGCCGACCAGCCGATCGCGGTCAAGGAGGCGGTGATGCCCTTCAACCGGTTCCGCACCCCCGACGGACTGCAGGTCGACACGATCCTGGGTCCCGAGATGAAGTCAACCGGCGAGGTCATGGGCTTCGACCGTGACTTCGGGACGGCCTTCGCCAAGGGTCAGACGGCGGCCTTCGGGCCGTTGCCCACCGAGGGTCGGGTGTTCGTCTCGATGGCGAACCGCGACAAGCGATCGATGATCTTCCCGATCAAGGTGATGGCCGACATGGGCTTCGAGATCCTCGCGACGCAAGGCACCGCTGAGGTCCTGCGACGCAACGGAGTCCCTTCCACGGTGGTGCGCAAGCACTTCGAGGGCTCCGGGCCGGAGGGCCAGAAGACGGCCGTGCAGTTGATCCACGACGGCGAGATCCAGTTGATCGTCAACACGCCGTACAGCTCCGGAGACGGCGGCCACGCGCGCTTGGACGGTTATGAGATCCGCACCGCAGCAGTGATGGCCAACGTCCCGTGTCTGACCACCGTGCAGGGTCTGGGCGCAGCGGTGCAGGGCATCGAGGCGTTGCGTCGCGGCGACATCGGCGTGCGTTCTCTTCAGGACTGGGCCCGACGCGACTCGCTCGGCTGATGGCTCTCTACCGCAGCCTGTTCGACCGCGCTCTGGTCCGGGTCGACCCCGAGCGCGCGCACGAACTCGGGTTCGGCGCCATCCGCGCCGGAGCCCCGGCTCTGCGCGCCTACGACCGGCTGTGGACCCCGGTCACAGCCCCGATCCACGCCTTGGGATTGCAGTTTCCCCACCCCCTCGGGTTGGCGGCCGGGTTCGACAAGAACGCTCTAGGCATTGATGCGTTGGGTGCCTTGGGCTTCGGTCATGTGGAGGTCGGCACGGTCACCGCTCATCCGCAGCCCGGAAACCCGACCCCCCGGCTCTTCCGGCTCCCCGAGGACCGTGCGGTCATCAATCGGATGGGCTTCAACAACGACGGAGCGGTGGCGGTGGCGGTGCGCCTCCACCAACGCGCGGAGCGCCTTCGCAAGCGTTCAACCCGAACCGTTCCTGTTCTTGGCATCAACATCGGTAAGACCAAGATCGTCCCCGAGGACGACCAGACCGCCGTGGTCGAGGACTACACGATGAGTGCTCGGCTGCTTGCTCCGTTCGCCGACTACCTCGCCGTCAACGTCAGTTCACCGAACACCCCCGGCCTGCGCAGTCTCCAGTCGGTCGAGCGCCTGGGCCCGCTGCTTCAGGCGGTCAGGGAAACGGCCGATCGGTCCGCCGGCCGCCGCGTACCGTTGCTGGTGAAGATCGCCCCCGATCTCGAAGACCGCGACGTCCTTGAGGTTGCCGATCTCGCCCTGGAGATCGGTCTGGACGGCATCATCGCCACCAACACCACCATCTCGCGCGCGGGCCTGCGCACCTCGGCCGAGAGGATCGAAGCCATCGGGGCCGGAGGGCTGTCCGGAGCGCCCCTGCGCCGCCGAGCGTCTGCGGTGATCTCCCTCCTGCGTGATCGGGTGGGTCCGGACATGACTCTGATCGGTGTCGGTGGCATCACCACCGCCGCGGACGCACAAGATCGCCTGAGCGCTGGAGCCACGCTGCTGCAGGCCTACAGTGCCTTCATCTATGAGGGGCCCGCCTGGCCACGTCGGGTTCTGGCTGACCTGGCGAGATCCCGGTCGACATGACGGGCGCGACCACGAGGGGAATGACCATGGGAAGCACACCCAGTTTCGGTGCGCGACTGCACGCCGCAGTCCGCGAACGTGGTCGATTCTGTGTCGGCATCGACCCGCATCCGGCGTTGCTCCAGCAGTGGGGACTCAACGACGACGTTGCTGGTCTGGAGCGGTTCGCACTCAGCGCCGTGGACGCTTTGGCGCCGCACTGTTCGCTGATCAAGCCGCAGAGCGCCTTCTACGAACGCTTCGGTAGCCGAGGTGTGGCGGTGCTCGAGAAGGTCGTGCAGCGATCCCGCGAAGCGGGAGCCCAGGTGCTGCTCGACGTCAAGCGCGGCGACATCGGCTCCACCTCGCAGGCCTATGCCGACGCCTACCTCGACCCGCGCAGCCCGCTGGCCGCCGATGCGATCACGGTCAGCCCCTACCTGGGCTTCGGGTCGATCAGCCCCATGATCGCCACCGCGCAGGCGCACGGCGCCGGCGTCTTCGTCCTGGCCTTGACCTCCAACAAGGAGGGCGTCGAGGTTCAGAGCGCTGTGCGCGACGGGGTCAGCGTGGGTGAGGTCATGCTCGGTCACCTTCGTACGCTCAACGAGGACGCCCAGCCGTGGGGATCCTTCGGGGCTGTCGTCGGAGCCACGATCGCGAACCCGACGTTTCGAGACCCAAGCGCCTTCGAGTTCAACGGCCCCATCCTGGCTCCGGGGTACGGCGCCCAGGGCGGGACTTCAGCCGACATCTCCCGCATCTTCGGCACTGCCGCCGGTCAGGTTCTGCCCAGCTCATCTCGGGAGGTCCTGCGCGCCGGGCCCGACCCCCAGGCCATGCAGGACGTCGTACGCCGCGCCAACGAGGACCTGGCGTGACCGGTTCGCAGTGGGCGGGCCGCGTGGCTGGCGTTCTCCTGGTAGCCACTCTGGTCGGGTGCCAGAGCGATCCGTTCGCCGACTACTGCGACGAGGTCGCCACCCAGCAGAAGCCCATCAGCGAGGCGCTGGGGGAGGGTGGACCAACCGCGCTGATGAAAGCGCTTCCGAGTTTTGAGGCACTGCGAGAGAAGTCGCCTTCCGACCTGCGCGACGAGTGGGACACGGTAGTGACCCGGATCGAGAACCTCGTCGAAGCGCTCGACGAAGCGGACGTGGATCCCGAGACCTACAACGCCGATGATCCGCCCGAGGGTCTTTCTTCCGAGGCCAAAGCCCGGATCGATGCAGCGGCCGATCAAGTGGCCTCCACGGCTATGGCGAGCGCCCTCAGCGGGGTGCAGCAGCAGGCTCGGGACGTGTGTAAGAACCCGTTAACGCTCTGAGATCTCGGCCTGCCCAGCGTGTCCGGCGTCTCGTGGTGATCGGCACGTTGCCGGTCGGGCAGGGAACTGACTACATTGCTCATTCGCGGTGCGCCTCAGCCGTGCCAAACAACCCGAAGGACCCAGAACGTGGCTTTGCCTCCGCTTACCCCCGAACA
>CBDTZB010000173.1:0-5749 GCA_965364795.1 uncultured Nocardioides sp. | reverse complement strand
CCCTACGTCAGCCAGACCGATGTCGAACCGGCGACGGTCCGCGCGCTGCTTGCGCTGCTCCTCAGCCTTCTCGGGATCGAAGCGAGCAGTCGCTTCCTCCACGAGCCGGTGGATCTGCGCCCACGAGCACGATCCCACCGCGTTGGCGAGGTGCCTATCAACGTAGACGGCTCCGGCCTCAGGCAGCACATGGGTTTCCTCCGCCACCCTCAGCGCCCGCCACGCGGGGAGCTTCCCGATCACGACCCGCTCCCATAACAACGGGAGCCGGTAGCGAAGCTCGGCGACCTTGCAGACATAAAAACCACCGCTGTCGGTGGTCATCCCCAGCACGGCCGCGAACTCCATCAAGTCGAACTCAGTGACGAACGGAGATCCTTCACCGGCAGTCTGGTGCGCCCGGTTACACAGCACCCCTTTGCCGTGGGTGAGCGGGTCGACCTCGTTGGCGACGATCCAGTCGATGACCGCCTGAAGCTTGGTGATCTCGAGGTCATTCATCGTGCTCTTGATTCCGAGGAGCCTCTCGAGCGCCACCTTGGACGCGTCGGGAGACTCGGCCCCGACGGGGCCCGAATCAAGAGGTTGGTCTGTCATAGATCTATTGAATACCCAGCCACCGACAGTGCTCATCGAGCGAATCCCGAGCATGACAGGTGGTTATAACGGGGAATGAGTTGCGTCCGGAGCGCTATTCAAGGCTAGGAGGTTGTGCATCCCCAAGAAAGCGAACGAGACAACTTACGACCTCTCCAGTTCCCTCCACATCGACCGCCTCCACCGGATCCGCGGTCGGACCGACCCTCCCGCGACTTCCTGCGCGCCGGCCTGGTCGATGACCTGCACGTCATGATCGCCCCCATCCTGCTCGGGCGGGGCAATCGCCTGTGGGACGACCTGCGCGGCCTCGAACTCACCCACGAGGTCACCACGGAGGTGGCCGAGAGCGGCACGATCCACGTCACCTTCTCGCGATAGGACCCGGCGACGGTCACCCGTATAAGCTGGCTCGCCCGCTGCCGGTGCCCGCACAGGCGCAGTACGGTCCTGAGTATGAGAGCCATCGTCCAGGCCCGCTACGGTTCGATCGACGACCTCGAGCTGCGAGAAATCCCCACCCCGGTCCCCGCCGCGGACGAAGTGCTCATTCAGGTGCGAGCAGCGTCGGTGCATCCAGACGTGTGGCACGTCGTAACCGGTCAACCGACCGCGCTTCGCCTCATGGGGTCCGGTGTGCGACGTCCGAAAAGATCTGTGCCCGGGACCGACGTCGCCGGAGTAGTGGTGGCCGTGGGTCGCAACGTGACCCGCTTCCGCCGAGGCGACGAGGTCTTCGGAGAGACCATCCGTGGAAACCAGTGGCGCAACGGCGGGGCCTACGCGGAGTACGCCACGGCACCTGAGGAGGGGCTCGCCCTCAAGCCGGTCGCCACCAGCTTCGAGGAGGCAGCGGCAGTTCCGACCCTGGGCCTCATCGCGCTCAACAACCTGCCGCTGCCCCGAGTGCCAGCGGGGCACCGAGTCCTGGTCAACGGCGCCGCTGGCGGTGTGGGTTCCGTGGCGGTTCAACTCGCCCGGTCCTACGGTGCGGAGGTCACCGCGGTCGACGGCCCGCACAAGCTCGACCTCCTCCGCGACCTCGGCGTGGACCGGACCATCGACTACACAGTGGAGGACTTCACCCGAAGCAGTGCTCGGTGGGACCTCATCTTCGACGTACCAGGAAGCCATTCCTTCGCTGAGATCCGCCGGGTTCTGAATCCGGGCGGTCGCTATGTGCTCATCGGCCACGACGCCTTCGGTGCGACGGGGCACCGTTGGCTCGGCAGCATCCCCCGCATGTTGGGGTTGGTCGTCCGTTCAGCCTTCACCCCCGAACTACGTGGCGGCTCACTCACCCCTCCTGACAAACGCTCGTCGATGGCCACCCTGAGCGACCTCCTAACGACCTCTCAACTCCGCGTGCCCATCGCTCGGGCGTTCCCGCTCGCCGAGGCGGGCCAAGCCCTGCACTTCCTCGCCTCAGGGCAGGCCGTAGGGCGGGTTGTCCTCGTGGTCAGCGTCTAGGGACGCCGGGCTCTAGAAGAACGAACTGACCCCGTCCATCGCATCGGTCAGCATCGACGGCCAGAACAACGCCGGAGCAACCACCACGATGACGATAAACGCGAGCGCAGCCAGGATCGGCTTAGCTCGCACGACGTGCAGGATCAGGCCCGCCGCTACAGCGGGGACCACGAAGGTTGCCGCCGTGGGGAGCTGGAGCAGACACCAGGCGAGAACCCCGCCGTAGATGACGACTCCCCACAACCGGGTACTGATCGCGCCCTTTCGGCGCGAACGGGTCATCCCTTGATTCTTGACAACGTCCGCCATGGGCAGGTGGCACGAGCGGCAACTGGCCGAGCGTGCGGGAACCTCTGACTTGCAGACCGGACAGGTCAGCACCGAAACCACCGTGGCCGACCCAGACTTCACGCTCATAGCCGACATATTAGGGACGGATCTCTTCGATTTACCGTGGAACTGGATTGTTCGGTTGTGGGCGGTCGATTGGTCTCGACAAACTCGACCAGCGGGCCCGGACTACTTCGGATTCTGGTGAGGGTGGTTTCGAGGCTCCTCGCTTGGGGGCTCGTCACACCTCAACCATCGGCGGAACGCCACGGGTTAGAGCAGGATCGCGGCAACCAAGCCGAGGGCCGACCCCACCAACACCGTGATCTCGGGCCAGGCTCGCGCCCGGACCACTCGGGCCACGTGCGCCTCGTGTTCGGGGGTGAAGAGTTCCACGCCCCTGCTGGTGCGCAGTTCGCGGGCTCGCTGGGTGATCTTGGATTCCACGAGGTCGGGGTAGACCTCGCCGCTCAACGAGCCGCCGTCACCGCCAACTGCCATTTTGCGTCGCGACCGACTGATGGCGGGGCAGGTGTAGCGTTGTTCGCCGATGCGCGCCACGACGTAGTAGGTGATCCGGACGTACTCGATGGCGATCAGCGGAATGGTGATGGTCTGCAGCGGGTTGCTCATCACCAACGTCTCACCCGAGATGCGCAGGCTCGGACGGACGTTGTAAGCCCACACGAGAGCCCCGAGGAGGACCGCCGCCAGAATCACGGCCGGGTTCACCGACGATACGATTCCCCACCCCACAAAGGCCGCAAGGACCACGAGGCTCAAGACGCCCAGGACCCGGCTCGAGCCGCTGGGCGCGAACCGCTCCTCCGCTGATCGGACCATCTCGATTCCAGCACTCCCCCGGTGTTCGACGGGCCGCTGACGTGGGTTGTCGTCAAGGCACCCAACGACCCTATGCTGAGACCTATGACGGCAACCCTCGACGCCGCCGAGATCGCACGCACTGACGCGTCTCTCCGCGGCTTCCTCCACGGCCTTCCCGCGGTCGACCAGGTGGGCGCCGAGGCACGCGCCGCGACCCTGGCCACCCGCTCGATCAAGACCACAGCCAAGGCCTACGCACTGGACCTGGCCATCCGCATGGTTGACCTGACCACGCTCGAAGGTCAGGACACCCCGGGCAAGGTTCGTGCCCTGTCCGCCAAGGCGATGCGCCCCGACCCGGCCGACCCGACCTGCCCGGCTGCCGCGGCCGTCTGCGTCTATCCCGATCTGGTCGCGACCGCTCGCGAGGTCCTCGGTGACTCTGGCGTGCAGATCGCTGCTGTAGCCACTGCGTTCCCGAGCGGCCGCGCTGCCCGTGACATCAAACTCGCCGACACCCGGGACGCGGTCGAGGCGGGAGCGGACGAGATCGACATGGTCATCGACCGTGGCGCGTTCCTCTCGGGCAACCTCCTTCACGTCTTCGAGGAGATCGTCGCCGTACGCGAGGCCTGCCGGCGTCCGGACGGGACCGAGGCCCACCTCAAGGTGATCCTTGAGACCGGCGAACTGCAGACCCTCGACAACGTACGCCGCGCCAGCTGGTTGGCGATGCTCGCTGGCGCCCACTTCATCAAGACCTCCACCGGCAAGATCCAGCCGGCCGCCACGCTGCCGGTGACCCTGGTGATGCTGGAGGCCGTGCGCGACTTCCGCGAGACCACCGGCCAGCAGGTGGGTGTCAAGCCTGCCGGTGGCATCCGGACCGCGAAGGACGCCATCAAGTACCTCGTGATGGTTAACGAGGTTGCAGGGCCCGACTGGCTCGACCCGCACTGGTTCCGCTTCGGAGCCTCCACACTGCTCAACGAGTTGTTGATGCAGCGCACCAAGATGGCCTCCGGACGCTACTCCGGTCCCGACTACTTCACGGTGGACTGACCCATGACCCAGAGCACCAGCCCCTTCGAATACGCCCCGGCTCCTGAGTCGACCGGCATCGTCGACATCCGCTCCTCTTACGGCCTGTTCATCGACGGTGAGTTCGTCGACGGCAACGGTGCGGCGTTCAAGACCATCAACCCGGCCACCGAGGAGACCCTCGCTGAGGTCTCCGAGGCCAACGCTGCCGACGTGGACGCCGCGGTCAAGGCCGCCCGTCGCGCCCACACCCGGGTGTGGTCGAAGATGTCCGGGCAGGAGCGGGCAAAGTACCTCTACCGCATCGCCCGGATCATCCAGGAGCGCGGCCGCGAGATCGCTGTCCTGGAATCGATCGACAACGGCAAACCGATCCGCGAGTCCCGCGACGTCGACGTGCCCACCGCTGCGGCGTACTTCTTCTACTACGCAGGCTGGGCCGACAAGCTCGAGTACAGCGGCTACGGCAGCACCTCGTTGGGCGTCGCCGGTCAGATCATTCCGTGGAACTTCCCGCTCCTCATGCTGGCTTGGAAGATCGCCCCGGCGCTCGCCTGCGGCAACACGGTGGTTCTCAAGCCCGCGGAGACCACGCCCCTGACGGCGCTGCTGTTCGCCGAGATTTGCCAGCAGGCCGATCTGCCGCCCGGTGTCGTCAACATCGTCACCGGCGCCGGCGAGACCGGTCAGTCGCTCGTCGAGCACCCCGGCATCGACAAGGTCGCTTTCACCGGCTCCACCGGCGTCGGCAAGTCGATCGCCCGGGCCATCGCCGGCACCGAGAAGCGCGCCACCCTTGAGCTCGGCGGCAAGGCCGCCAACATCGTCTTCGAGGACGCGCCCATCGACCAGGCCATCGAAGGCATCGTCAACGGCATCTTCTTCAACCAGGGTCACGTCTGCTGTGCGGGCTCCCGGCTCCTGGTCCAGGAGTCGATCAACGATGAGGTGCTCGACCGACTCAAGCGTCGGATGAGCACCCTTCGCCTCGGCGACCCGTTGGACAAGAACACCGACATCGGTGCCATCAACTCCTCGGCTCAGTTGACCCGCATCCGTGAACTCTCCGACATCGGGGAGAGCGAGGGTGCCGGCCGCTGGTCGCCCGACTGCGAGTTGCCGGACCGTGGCTTCTGGTTCCCGCCGACCGTCTTCACCGGCGTCACCCAGGCGCACCGGATCGCGCGCGAGGAGATCTTCGGTCCCGTGCTGTCCGTGCTGACCTTCCGCACCCCGGCTGAAGCCATCGCCAAGGCCAACAACACGCCGTACGGCCTCTCCGCGGGGGTGTGGACCGACAAGGGTTCGCGCATCCTGCAGATGGCCAACGAACTGCGGGCCGGCGTCGTGTGGGCCAACACGTTCAACAAGTTCGACCCCACCAGCCCCTTCGGCGGCTACAAGGAATCCGGCTACGGCCGCGAAGGCGGACGCCACGGACTCGCGGCGTACCTGAAGGGCGGGAAGTAGAGATGGCTGCTGCACG
>CBDTZB010000172.1:0-5750 GCA_965364795.1 uncultured Nocardioides sp. | reverse complement strand
TGCTGCACTACGAGTCCTACTCCGGTGAGGACTTCGTGCGGAAGTGGACCTCGATCCTCTCCGCGGGTCCGATGGCGAACTTCCGTCCCGGCCGGGAGCCCACCGCGGTCGCCCTGCGAGCTCTCCTCGGGTTGGGGCTCAGCGAGGAGGAGGCGGCTCCGTTCTTCCGACGGATCTTCGAACGCACCACGCAGGACGACTTCGAAACCCTGCGCGATCTGCGGCTGCTCGTGGAGGTCGACCCGTTGCTGGGGTCGCACCAGCCAGCGGCCTGGCCGGAGGGTCAGGAGCAGCGCTTCGCCGACGTCATGCGGGCCGTTGCCGGCGTCTCGAAGAGACCCTTCCACCCCGGCACGCCAGCCGCCGAGGTCGATAAGATTCTGGCTGGCGCACTGTCGGGCGCCGGCATCGCACCAGCTAAGGCAGGGCGTAGCTTCCTGCGTCGGTCCTGACCACCAGGCGATCTTCGATCAAACTCGCCAGGCACCGCAGACGCTGCCCCTCGTCGCTCCACGCTGCATCGATCCGGGCGGTGGGTACGGCGCCCGGGGCGTCGCGCAGTACCGCCAACAGGCGTCCACGACACTGCCGGTCCGTGCCCGCCCAGGTCTGCGCCTTGCGCGGTGGGCCGTCGTACGCCGGATAGCCGGCCGACCGCCACACGCACTTCTCGGCGATCGGGCACCCGGAACAATCGGGCTTTGCGGCGGTGCAGCGCAAGGCGCCCAACTCCATCACCGCGACCGCCCACGTCGCCGCGGTTGAGGCCTCTTCGGGCATCAGCGAGGCGGCCAGGTCGCGCTCGGCCCGGTTGACCGCTGTTGCAGGGAACTCCACGCCGCCGATCGCCCTGGCGAAGACTCGACGCACATTGGTGTCGAGGACGACATGACGCCGGCCGTAGGCGAAGCTGGCGATGGCGGCAGCGGTGTAGTCGCCGACGCCTGGCAGTTTGATCAGATCGTCGTAGTCGGCGGGCACCACTCCGTCGTGGTCGGCCACGATCGCGGTGGCCGCCGCGTGCAGGCGCAGGGCGCGCCGTGGGTAGCCCAAGCGGCCCCAGGCCCGGACGGCTTCCCCGGTGGGCTGGGCCGCCAGGTCTGCCGGCGTGGGCCAGGCCTTCAGCCAGGCCTCGTGCACCGGCAGGACCCGCTTGACCGGGGTCTGCTGGAGCATGAACTCCGAGACCATGATCGACCAAGCGGACGCGGAAGTACCCCGCCAGGGCAACTCGCGGGCGTGGTCGTCGTACCAGTCCAGGACGGGTTCGTGCAGGTCGCTCATCGTCGGTGATCCTCTCGCGGTGTGGCAGCGCCACAGACCACCGGGGTCGGACTATCCTCGGGCACCATGTCGACGATCACCCGGGGCCCGCTGCCACCAGGGGTCTACTGGCGGCGACGCGGCTTCGCAGCCCTCCTTGCCATCACGTTGGTCTTCGTGTTCGCGCGCGTTCTGACGGGCGGCAGCGACGCCTCGGACGTCGCCGCGGAGCAGGCAACGGCCCAGCAGGCGGCAGCGGTCCCGACGTCGTCGAACTCTGCGACGACGCAGGCCAAGGACAAGGGCAAGAAGAAGCGCCGCAGCAAGGGCGCCTCCGCCCCCACGCCGACTCCGCTCGCGAGCCCCAACGGGCCGTGCATCGACGCTGACCTGGTGGTCACCCCGGTGGTGCCCGAAGCGATCGCCGGGTCGGGGGTGCCGATCGTGCTGCAGTTGCGCACCAACTTCGCTGCGGCGTGCACCTGGCGGATCTCGTCGAGCCACGTGACGGTGAAGATCACCTCGGGCGGCCAAGATGTCTGGTCGACCCTCGACTGCCCAGGACCGGTCCCCGTGGAGGACGTCGTGGTCCGCCGCGACGTGACCTCGACCGTGGGTCTGGTCTGGGGGGCGAAGCGGTCGGATGATGAGTGCTCGGGATTGACCGACTGGGCGTTGCCGGACACCTACGAGGTGGTAGCGGCTGCCTTCGGTGGGGAACCGAGCGAAGCGACCTTCGAGCTCAAGTCGCCCAGCCCTGAGGTCATCGTGACCACGCCCAAACCCGCGCCGGAGAAGAACAAGAAGCAGGCCAAGAAGAAGCAGGCCACGAACAAGCAGGGCAACAAAAAGCGCAACTAGACGTAGCGCTCCAGGATGGTCGACTCGGCCAACCGGGTGAGCCCCTCGCGGACGCTACGAGCGCGGAGCTCGCCGACACCGTCCACGATCTGCAGATCTTCGGCTCCAGCGGAGAGCAATTTCTGCAAGGTGCCGAAGTGGTCGACGAGTCGTTCCACCACGCTGGTGGGCAGCCGGGGCACTTTGGTCAGCAAGCGGTACCCGCGCGGCGAGACCGCTCCGTCAAGGTGCTCAAGGGTGCCGATGCCCAGGACCCGGGCAGCCGACGCGGGGTCGACCAACTCGGTGGGGCTCAGTGCCTCAAGGCGGGCCAGCAGCTCGGCGGGGCTCTTCGCGCGGCGGCCGTCGGGCACGTAGTCGCGGATCACCAACTCGCGCTCCCGGTCCACCCCGGTGATGAGTTCCTCGAGTTGGAGGGAGAGCAGACGACCGTCCGAGCCGAGCTCGAGCACGTAGTCCTCGATCTCCCGGGCGATGCGGGTGACCATCTCCAGACGCTGCGCCACGACTGCGACGTCGCGGACCGTGACCAGATCCTCGATCTCCAGCGCGGACAGGGTGCTGGAGACTTCATCGAGGCGCATCTTGTAGCGCTCAAGAGTCGCGAGGGCTTGGTTGGCGCGAGCCAGGATCTGTCCGGACCCTTCGAGGACCTTGCGGGTGTCGCCGACGTATGCCGCGATGATCTGCATCGACTGAGACACCGAGATGACCGGGAAGCCGGTCTGCTTGGCCACCCGTTCAGCAGTGCGGTGACGTGTGCCGGTCTCCTCGGAGATGATCGTGTGGTCGGGCATCAGGTGGACGGCGGCGCGCATGATCCGGGTGTTGTCCCCGTCGAGGATGATCGCGCCATCCATCTTGGCCAGTTCACGTAGTCCGGTGGCGGTGAAGGGCACGTCGAGGTGGAACCCGCCGGTCGCGATCTGCTCCACGGTCTTGTCGTGACCGATGACGATCAGGGCACCGGTGCGCCCGCGCAGGATTCGCTCCAGCCCGTCCCGCAGGGCGGTACCCGGAGCGATCCGGGCCAACGTTTCGCGCAGACGTAGCGCATCGTCGGGGCGCTCAATGCCGGACACGGCTCTCCTCAGGGGTGATGGTGGGTGCTCGTGAGTGTAGGCCCGCCGACGAACACGCGCTGTCGGGCTACCGCTCTTCCCCGACCTCGACCACCTCAAGCGCGTGCTTGGTGCGCTGGGTCAGATGCAGCAGGTGGAGAGCTGAGCGGATGTCGTGGGCCTCGATGACCCGCATCTTGTCGACCATCCGGTCGGTGCGCACCGACCGGACTCCGCGCAGCCCGGGTTCGGCGGGGACGACTGCGGTGGTGAATCCCAGGCGGGCCGCTTCGCTCAGGCGTTGCGGAAGGTCACGCACCCGGCGCAGGTCTCCGGCCAAGCCGATCTCGCCCATCGCCACGACCCCGGAGGGCGGGGCGGAGACGAACAGCGAGGAGGCCAGCGCGATGGCTACGGCCAGATCGCTGGCCGGGTCGGTCAGTCGCGCGCCACCAACGGTGGAGGCGAAGACGTCGTGAGCGTGCAGTCGAATTCCGCAGTGCTGCTGGAGGACCGCCAACACCATGGCCAGGCGCGACCCATCCAGGCCCGAGGTGGTGCGCCGCGGGCGCTCGCTGGGGGAGGCGGCCACCAGGGCCTGCACCTCCGCCAACATCGGTCGGCGGCCTTCCATCATCAGGGCGACACAGGTGCCAGGGATGCGCTCATGGGTGTGCTCGACGAAGAGCCCGGAGGGATCGGCGACCGCGACGATGCCTTCCGGTCCCAGATCGAAGCAGCCCATCTCATCGACGGGACCGAAGCGGTTCTTGACCGCTCGCAGCATCCGGAAACGTGAGTTGCGATCACCCTCGAAGTGCAGGACGACGTCCACCAGATGCTCCAAGACTCGCGGCCCGGCGATGGAGCCGTCCTTGGTGGCGTGGCCGACCAAGATGGTGGTGATGTTGCGCGTTTTCGCCACCCGGATCAGGGCGGCGGCGGCTTCCTTCACCTGGGTCACCCCACCGGGGACCCCGTCAACTCCCGCCACGCTGATGGTCTGCACCGAGTCGACGACCAGCAGAGTCGGGCGGACCTCCTCGATATGGGTGAGGACGGCTCCGAGGTCGGTCTCCGCTGCCAGGAACAACTCGTCATGGACACCGCCGGTGCGGTCCGCGCGCAAACGCACCTGCGAGGAGGACTCCTCTCCGGTGATGTAAAGGGTCCGCTGCTTCGCCTGCGCGGTGCGGGCCGCGACCTCGAGGAGCAACGTGCTCTTCCCGACGCCGGGCTCGCCGGCGAGGAGTAACGCCGCGCCCGGAACGAGACCGCCGCCGAGGACCCGGTCCAACTCCGAGACACCGCTGGGGCGGAAGGAGGAGTCATTGACTGAGACCTCGCCGATCGGCACGGCCGGTGCGGTGACCGGGCCCGCCGCGGTCCGTCCTGTCGGGGCGGCGGCCTCTGCCACCGAACCCCAGGCCTGACACTCGCCACACCGGCCCACCCACTTGCCGGTGGTCCAGCCGCATTCGGTGCAGGTGTAGGCCGGGCGTGCGGGGCGACTCGAGGACTTCGACATGTCGAGCACGTTAGAGGACACCACCGACACTGCTGAACGGGCCGTGAACTGCCGTACCTTCGCGGCTCCTCCCGACGAAGGGGTGTGGCGCGCGGACCATCTGTGTTGAATACTTGGAACGATCCAGCAGGGGGTGGATTACTGCGCAGGCAGTGGTAGACAAGGAAGTGGTGCGGGTGTCTCGGATCCCTGCCGTCGCGCCGACTCTGGCCGACGTTGCGGAACGGGCCGGGGTGTCGCGGCAGACCGTCTCCAACGCGGTCAACAACCCTGACCTGTTGCGAGCAGAAACCTTGGCGCGGGTGCAGAGCGCCATCGATGCTCTGGGCTACCAGCCGAATCGCGCCGCCCGAAACCTACGCACCCGCTCCTCCCACCTGATCGGGCTGCGGATCAACCCCGTCCAGGAAGGCACCGCGAACGCCGTCATCGACCGGTTCGTCCATGCCCTCGTGGAGACGGCAAGTGAGGCGGGCTATCACGTCCTGCTCTTCGGCGGCGACCGCGTCGACCCGGCAGGGGCGGTCGATCCGATGACGGGGTACGACGACCTTCTGCGCACCAACAGCGTGGATGCCTTCGTCGTGACCAACACCCACTTCGGGATCCCGGAAACGGCTCTGCTGACTCAGCGCCGAGCCCCCTTCGTGGCCTTCGGTCGACCGTGGGAGGACCGGGTTGCCGCCCGTCATCCGTGGGTCGATGTCGACGGCGCTGCCGGGTGCGAACTGGCCACGAACCACCTCCTAGACAAGGGCCACGAGCGCATCGCCTGGATCGGGTGGCGCAAGGATGCGTGGCTCGGTGAGGATCGACGCTCAGGCTGGAGTCGGGCGCTCCGAGCCCGGGGGCTCTCGACCTCGGGTCTGGCCTCTCGGGTCGAGGACACGGTCTGGAGCGGTCGTGAGGCCAGCGTCGCTCTGCTCGACGAGACCCGCCACCCACCTCCCACCGCCTTCGTCTGTGCGTCGGACACCTTGGCGATGGGGGTCCTGCGGACCCTTGCCGAGCGCGGCCTACAGGCGGGCCGCGACATC
>CBDTZB010000171.1:0-5762 GCA_965364795.1 uncultured Nocardioides sp. | reverse complement strand
GCGAGCCGCACGATCGGCCTCGCCCTGATCGAAGAATCGTCCGCTCTCCAGCTCGCGGTTGCGGACCGAGAGCCAGGACGTGGTGGTGCCAGCCATCTCCGTGGTCCAGTTCTGGCCGTCGGCGGTGGCGACCTGGCTGCTGGTGCGCACCGGGACGACCGCGGCCACGTCGGGGGCAACCTGCGGGTCGGCGACGGCGATCGCGTCTGTGGTCGTGAGCGAGGACCCCGAGCCGAATCCGCCGCGGACGCCCTCCTCGTCGGTGCTGGATCCAGGAGAGACGATCAACAGGTTGCTGCCCAGGGCAGCGATCTGGTCTCGCACCTGCGTCTGAGCGCCGAGCCCGAGCCCGACGGTGAGCACCACGGAGGCGATGCCGATGAGGATCCCCAGAGCGGTCAGCGCCGAGCGCATCCGGTGCGAGCGGATCGCCTCCGTCCCGGACCGGAACGTGTCGGACCACGAGATCATCGAGCACCTCCGTCCGGCGTGACTCTGTTGTATCTGTCGGCCGTGATGAGCCCGTCGTTGATGGTCAGCACTCGTCCGGCTCGTGCCGCCACGTCGGATTCGTGAGTGATGAGGACGATCGTGCGGCCATTGGCGTGCAGGTCGTCGAAGAGGGCCAGGATGTCTCGGGTGGACGCAGAGTCGAGGTTGCCCGTCGGCTCGTCGGCCAGCAGGATCGCCGGCTCAGTGACGAGTGCGCGAGCCACGGCCACGCGCTGCTGCTGACCGCCGGAGAGCTGGCTCGGCCGGTGCTCCGTGCGATCAGCGAGCCCGACACGGCCCAGCGCGGCCCGTGCGCGCTCGCGACGCTCGCTCCGAGGGACGCCGGCATAGATCAACGGCAGCTCCACGTTGCGGACCGCCGACAACGACGCGAGCAGGTGGAACTGCTGGAACACGAACCCGATGCGGCGGTTGCGGATGCCCGCCAGCGCCTCCTCGTCGAGGGTCCCGACATCCTCTCCCGCCAGTCGGTAGCCGCCTTCGCTCGGGACGTCGAGGCATCCCAGGATGTTCATCAGCGTCGACTTGCCCGAGCCCGAGGGCCCGATCACCGCGACGTATTCGCCCTCGCGGATGCTCACGTCGATGCCATCAAGCGCACGGACCTCCTCGGCGTCGGATCGATAGACCTTGCGGACTCCGTCGAGCTGGAGGACGGGACGCTGGGCGCTCGTCTGCGGCTCGACCGACATGGTCTGCACCGGTGTGGTCATCACGGCGCACCGCCCGGGAATGTGCCACCAGGAGACAACTGACCACCGCCACCACGACCGCCATCACGACCGCCACCCCCGCCACCTCCGGGGAACTCACCACCGCCCGTGCGGTCGCCTCCCCCGCCCGGTAGCGACATGATCTCGATCTGCTCGCCTTCGGACAGTCCGTCCAGGATCTCGGTCGACTCACCGTAGGTCTCGCCGACCTGCACGTCACGCTGGATCGTCTCCCCCTCGGGACCGACGAGCTCGACGTAGGTCCGGCCATCCTCGCTCCGCAGAGCCTGCGTGGGCACGGTCAGCACGTCGAGGCGCTTCTCCACGACGATGCTGACCGTCGCAGAGGTCCCGCCGTAGATGCCCTCCACGTCGCCGGTGAGCTCCACTGTGACCGGGAAGGCTGCACCCCCGGAGCTGGTGGTGGTGGCCACCCGGCCGACCTCGCTCACCGTGCCGTAGAGCATCTCCTCGACCTCGGCCGCAGTGATCTGGACCTGCAAGCCCTTTTTCACGCTCTTCAGGTCGGAGCTGCTCACGGTCGTCTCGACGACGAAACGGTCCACCGACGCGACGTTGATGGTTCCACCCGACGTCTCGGACGCACCCTCGGAGCCGCCGGTGGTCGCACCCTTGCCGGAGGTCGCAGAGCTGGCAATCCCCGATCCGCTCGCCCCGGTACCGACGACGTCGCCGACGTCCAGGTCGAGGCTCACCACCTGACCGTCGAACGGCGCACGCAGCACGGCGCTCTCCACCGCTTCCCGGGCGGCTCGCAGGTCGTCCTCGGCGGTCACCAGCTGTGCGTTTGCTGCCGACAGCATGACCGAGGAGTCGTCGTCCTGGGCGCTGTCGAGCTCGTCCTGAGCGGCAGCAACCGTCGACTGCGCAGCTTCCAGCTGAGCATCGACCAGCTCCGTGCTGATCCGGGCAAGAGGCTGGTCCTTGGTGACCTGGTCCCCCAGGTCCACGAGCACTGCGGTCACCGTCCCGGACACGGCGAAACCAATGGCCTCTGACTGTGCAGGCTCGAGCGTCCCAGATGCGCTGACCGTGCGACTGGCCTCTCCGAGCGAGGCAGTCGCCGTGATCGTGCGTGCCGTGGTCTCCTCGCCGGATCGCATCAGCGCCCAGCCGGTGACAGCGGCTGCGACGAGTCCCAGGACGATCGCCACGATCAGCCATCCACGCCATCCCCAGGAGCGCCAGGCTTGCCGGGCTTGCCGAAACCGCGACGAACGTCCAGCCTCCGAGCCCCCGGTCTGGGATGCGGACGACGCGTCCGCGGTCCCGTCTCGGTCGTCGACGGGGACAAGAGCCTCGTTCGGCTCCGTCCTGGCCTGTGCGACGGTGTCGTGAACCGGCACGCTCGATCTCCTTCACATCTGGTCCGGGTGGCGCGAGGAAGGTCCAGACCAAACGGGTCATCGCGCACTCCTCGGTGCGATCACCCTGTCGGGTCAACGTGTGCGCGCAATGTGGGAAAGATGGGCGCGACATTAAGATCCGGCCCGGCGGCCAGGGAGTCCGTTTCATCGTGCGAGTCGTCCTCGCACCAGGTCGTCGACACCCGACAAGCCCTCGCCGTCTCACATGAGACCTTTAGGTTGCAGACCTAGGGTGCGGGCACCCGGCATCTCGCGGGACCGTTCCCCCGTGTGCCCGCGGGCCGACCGGCCAAGTGGAAGGGCAGGGAGAAGGACACGTGCACCGACTGCTCGTCGTCGAGGACGACCCCGCGCTCGCGTCGAGCCTGCAACGCACCCTGGCGTTCGAGGGGTACGAGGTGCTCCTGGCCAAGGACGGCGAAGAGGCCTCGGCCATGGCCCACTCGGACGCGCCCGACTGCCTGGTGCTGGACGTGGGACTGCCGGGTGTATCGGGCCTGGAAGTCGCCCGCAGGCTCCGCCGGCGGGGGGACAAGGTCCCGATCCTCATGCTGACAGCGCGCCAGATGACGGGTGATCGGGTGGTCGGGCTCGACGCGGGCGCCGACGACTACATCACCAAGCCGTTCGAGGTCGAGGAGCTGCTCGCGCGCCTCCGCGCACTCATGCGGCGCAGCGGATACACGGCGGAGGAGTCACAGACGCTCTCCGTCGCTGACCTGACTCTCGACATGGACAGCCACGAAGTACGGCGCGGCGGCAGGGTCGTCGAGGTGACCCGTACAGAGTTCCTCCTCCTCGAGCACCTGATGCTCAACCAGCGGCAGGTACTGGGTCGCGCCCAGCTCCTCCAACACGTGTGGGGCATGGACTTCGACTCCGGTACCAACACCGTCGAGGTGTTCATCTCCTACCTGCGGCGCAAGATCGAGGCTGACGGGGAGCCGAGGCTGATCCACACCGTGCGAGGCGCCGGCTACATCATCCGGGAACCCCGGACGTGAGCGCAGCATGGGCCGCCCGGTGGCGCGCGAACGCAATCCGTCCAGAGACCTGGAGCGTGCGGACGCGTCTGTCGCTGGTCAGCGCCCTGGTCGCCACAGCAGGCCTGATCGGTGCCAGCACCGTGACATACCTCGTGACGAGCCGCGTTCTGCACGAGCAGGTCGACGACGCGCTGCGAGCCGCCTCCACGCAGGTCGGCAGTCGCGATCCGCGGCCCGTGCCTGAGTTCGGCCTGGACCCGTTGTGCCGAAAGGTGAGCAACGCCGACGCTCCGTCCCGGGGACAGTTCAACGTGGAGCTGCTGCGCGGGGACCGTACCGTGTGCCGCGACACCTCGCAGGCCGGCATCGAGCTGAGCACGCTCGCGACGGAGCTGAGCAGCGACCGCAGCGTCTCGGCACGAGAGAACGGCGATCCCGCTCGTCTCGTCGACGGCACCTTCGAGGACGGACGTGCCGCCCGGATCGCCTACGTCCCAGCCGCGGACGGCGCGTGGCTGCTGTTCGCACGCGACGTCGAGAGCATCGAGAGCGTCCTCCGCACGCTGCAGCTCACCTTGTTGGCCCTCACGGTCCTCGTCGCCATTGCCGCGCTCACCCTCGGTCGATGGACGACACGCGCGGGGCTGCGCCCCATCACCCGTTTCGCGGAGGTGGCGGAGACGATCGCCGAGACCGGGCGCGTCGACCACGACATCGTGGCCGTGACGGCCGCCGAGCGGCGAGGCACAGGCGACGAGCTCGAGCGGCTGGCGCACGCCTTCACCACCATGACCGCAGCACTCGCCGAAGCGGAGTCCCAGCAGAGGCGGCTTGTGGCCGACGCCGGGCATGAGCTGCGAACGCCTCTGTCCAGCCTGAGGGCGAACGTCGACCTCCTGCGTCGATCGCGTCGGCAGGCCAGACCCCTCGACGCAGCGGACGAGGACGAGCTCCTGCGCGACCTGGCGCAGCAGACACGAGAGCTGTCCGCGCTTGTCGATGACCTCAATGCATTGGCGGTCTCCCCTGCATCCGAGACGCAGCTCACGGGGCTCCGCCTCGACCACGTGGTTGAACGTGCCATCGCACGCGTCAGGACGCGATCCAGGGGGCGTGACTTCGACGTGCACCTCTCGCCGGTCGTTGTGGCCGGCAACGAAGCCGAGGTGGAACGCGCAGTCGTGAATCTGCTCGACAACGCCATCAAGTTCAGCCCCGACCAATCGACTGTCTCGGTCATGTGCGACAACGGTTTGGTGACCGTCTCCGACCGCGGCAACGGACTCACCGAGAAGGAGGCCCAGCACGCGTTCGAACGGTTTTGGCGGTCATCCCGAGCCCGGTCCCTGCCGGGAAGCGGCCTCGGCCTTTCGATCGTCAAGGAAGTGGCCGAACGTCACGGTGGGTGGGCCGCGCTCCGGTCACGGACAGACGGCGGCACGCAGGTGTCGCTGTACATCCCTCCGCTGCAGACCTCGCCCGAGGATGCCTGAGGGCATGCTGTCGCCTCCGCGCCGGAATTCGGCACTAGCTGCGAGACCGCGAACAAAGCGGCCGCGGTGGACGTCGCCATGCCCGGGCGCCTGGTCGATGTCGGTGGACACCGCGTACACCTGCACTGCACGAACGCGAGAAGGTCCCAGGCCGGGCGGTCAGCAACCGCGAGTGCCAGGTCGATCACCGGATGCAGATCCGTACTGGCAATGTTCCGCGTGACCAGACTCCTTGCGGGGCGTGAGCGGACCGGTTCAGGGCAGCAGATCCCAGTACTGCTTGCGGGCCGGCATGGCGTGGCGTGGATGACCATCTCGTCGCCGCTCTCGAAGATGACAACGGTCTCGAGTAGGCGGGCTTGAGTGTCGAAGCCCAGTCGTAGTTCGCTGTGCGGCCAGTCCTCGTCACCAATCGGTTCGACCCAGAGCGGCCAGTTGACTGCCTGAACTGCGTCCTCTGGGAGTACCCCGTGTCGGAGTGCGCTGTCGTGGACCTTCACGCCCCGGAGGCAGCCAGCGCCCTGCGGATTGCTTCGGATCTCGTGATGTGCTCTCGCTCGGCAATCGCCTCAACCGCAGCGAGCTACTCCGCTGTGAGGCGTACTGCCACCACCTGCATCGGCTCGGAGCCACGTCCGGGACGCCCGCGTCCGCGGCGCCTCATCTCGT
>CBDTZB010000170.1:0-5779 GCA_965364795.1 uncultured Nocardioides sp. | reverse complement strand
TCAGGCGTTGGCGATCGCCGAGACGTCGAAGTCGAGCTTGACCTTCTCGGAGACCAGCACGCCGCCGGTTTCGAGGGCCGCGTTGAAGTTCAGGCCCCAGTCGGAACGGTTGATGGTGGTGGCACCTTCGAAGCCGACGCGCATGTTGCCGTAGGGGTCGCGGGCCGAGCCGGTCTCCTCGAACGGGATCGCCACAGACTTGGTGGTGCCCTTGATGGAGAGGTCGCCGGTGATGGTCCACTCCGAACCGTCGCGGGTCACGTCGGTGGAGACGAAGGTGATCTCGGGGTTGTCGTCGGCGCCGAAGAAGTCTGCGGAGCTCAGGTGCGCGTCGCGGTCGGCGTTGCCGGTGCTGATGCTGTTGGTCTTGATGGCCAAGCGGACCGAGGAGGCGGCCGGGTCGCCGGTGTTGATGGTGGCTTCGCCGGTGAACTCACCGAAGTGGCCGCGGACCTTGGTCACCATCGCGTGGCGGGCGGTGAAGCCGAGGCGCGAGTGCGAGGGGTCGATCGTGTAGTCGCCGGTGATGTCGGCCAGGGCGGTGGTAGCTGCGTCGAACTCAGTCATGGTGAGGCTCCTTGGGGAATGTTTTATTGAACTTTCAATCATCATAACCGAGGCCGGTGCCGTTGTATTCCACCCACCGCATCTTTTTCGCTGAGTCGGCGTTAGTTGACGCTAGGGGCCGCTCGAGTCGGCGCATCTTTGCGCCAAGACGCGCCGACTCAGCGGAAAGCTGAGGTGCCCGTCAGGGCCTGACCGATCACGAGTTGGTGCACCTCGGCGGTTCCCTCATAGGTGAGGACCGATTCGAGGTTGTTGGCGTGCCGCATCAACGGCCACTCCAGCGTGATGCCCGCGCCGCCCAGGATGGTGCGGCATTCGCGGGCGATCTTGATCGCCTCTCGAGTGTTGTTGAGCTTGCCGACGCTGATCGCGGGCGCCTCGAGTCGCCCCTCGTCCTTCATCCGTCCCAGGTGCAGAGCGAGAAGCATCGCCTTGTTGAGCTCGACGCTCATGTCGGCCAACTTGGCTTGCGTCAGTTGGTAGGCCGCCAACGGCTTGTCGAAGATGTCCCGCTGCCCGGCGTACCGCAGCGTTGCCTCCAAGCAGTCGCGGGCCGCGCCGACGGAGCCGAAGATGATGCCGAACCGGGCCTCGGTCAGGCACGACAGTGGACCGGAGAGGCCCCGAGCCTCGGGCAGCATGGCGCTCGCCGGGACGCGCACCTCGTCCAGGATCAGCTCCGAGGTCACCGAGGCGCGCAGTGACATCTTCAGCTTCACGTCGGCCGTGCTGAACCCCCGCGAGTCCGTGGGGACGATGAAGCCACGGATGCCCTCCTCGGCCCGCGCCCAGACGATCGCGAGGTCGGCCACCGAGCCGTTGGTGATCCACATCTTGTTGCCGGTGAGGATCCAGTCGTCGCCGTCCCGCACCGCTCGAGAGCGCATGCCCCCCGGGTTCGATCCGAAGTCCGGCTCGGTGAGACCGAAGCAGCCGATGACCTCGCCGGTGGCCATCCGTGGCAGCCACTCCTGTTTCTGGTCCTCCGAGCCGTGCGCATAGATCGCCTGCATCGCCAGTGATCCCTGGACCGAGGCGATCGAGCGCAGGCCGGAGTCGCCGGCCTCCAACTCCAAGCAAGCCAAGCCGTACGCCGTGGCGCTCGTCCCGGCGCAGCCGTATCCGTCCAGCTTCATGCCCAGCAGACCCAGCGAGCCGAACTCCAGGGCCAGTTCGCGAACTGGGACTTTGCCGGCGTCGTACCAGCCAGCGATCTCTGGCTTGAGGCGATCCTCGACGTAGGTGCGGACCGTGTCACGGATGGCGCGATCCTCATCGTTGATCAGCGCATCGGTGTCGAGCAGGGCGAGAGGGGACATCGGTGTGGTCACCACGCCATTGTCACCCGCGGCGTAGCCGGCAGTAGCGAGAACAGGCGGTAGTCGGAACAGGCAGAAATCAGGCGGCGGGTGCTACGACGAGCGCTGGCCCTTTGGTGGGGTCGATCCAGTGCGCTTCGAGCCGCTCGTTCCCGTTGCTGTCCTGCACGCTGACCCAGCGCATTTCGCAGGCGCTCGTGCCCTGCATGGTCATCTGGCGGTAGGCCATGAGACATCTCCTGTTCATCTGCTGTTCACCAGACTAGCACGGTCCCCATATCGAGGGGCTGTGCGGCCGCTCAGGGGCTCGACGGCTCCACGCGGGCCGCCGAACTGGTTGGCAACGGGGGTCGGCTCCCCACGAGGCGATGGGCGGGGGACGCTCGTCACTGACACCAACTGGATGCGAACCCGGTGGGCACAGGGACCTCGAACGGCTCGACAAATACGGCTGTGACGGAAAAGATTTCCCGACGAATCGGGACGCGGGCTCTATTACCACTACCGTTGGCGGGTGAGCAACGCAGAACCGGCCCCCGCGGCCGACCCGAAAACCGAAGCAGCAACCGACGACAACACCCCCGATGCGGGCCCCACCTTCGCCGATCTCGGCCTCGGTGACGCGGTCCTCAAGGCCCTACGCGACGTCGGCTACGAGTCGCCCTCGACGATTCAGGCCCAGACCATTCCGCCGCTCCTCGCGGGCCACGACCTGGTCGGGCTCGCCCAGACCGGGACGGGAAAGACGGCCGCGTTCGCGCTGCCGATCCTCGACCAGCTCGACGTGAAGCAGAAGACCCCTCAGGCGCTCGTCCTGGCCCCGACCCGTGAGCTCGCGCTCCAGGTCTGCGAGGCCTTCGAGAAGTACGCCGCCCACTCCCGTGGCGTGAAGGTCCTGCCCGTTTACGGCGGCCAGGGCTACGGCGTACAGCTCAGCGCACTGCGCCGCGGCGTGCACGTCGTCGTCGGAACTCCCGGCCGGATCATGGACCACCTGGAGAAGGGCACCCTCGACTTGACCGAGCTGCGCTTCCTGGTGCTCGATGAGGCCGACGAGATGCTCAACATGGGCTTCGCCGAGGACGTCGAGACGATCCTGGCCGACACGCCGGACGACAAGCAGGTGGCGCTTTTCAGTGCCACGATGCCCGCTGCGATCCGTCGCCTGTCGAAGAAGTACCTCACCGACCCGGTCGAGATCACCGTCAAGAACAAGACGACGACGTCGGCCAACACCACTCAGCGCTACCTCATCTGCTCCTACCCGCAGAAGGTCGACGCGCTCACGCGCATCCTTGAGGTCGAGAACTTCGAAGGCATGATCGTCTTCGTCCGGACCAAGAACGAGACCGAGACCCTGGCCGAGAAGCTCCGGGCCCGTGGCTTCTCCGCGATGGCCATCAACGGTGACGTCGCACAGAACCAGCGCGAGCGGACGGTCAACCAGCTCAAGTCCGGCAAGCTCGACATCCTGGTCGCCACCGATGTCGCCGCCCGTGGGCTCGACGTCGAGCGAATCAGCCACGTCATCAACTACGACATCCCCACCGACACCGAGTCCTACGTGCACCGCATCGGTCGCACGGGCCGTGCGGGTCGCAGCGGTGACGCGATCAGCTTCGTCACCCCTCGGGAGAAGTACCTCCTCAAGCACATCGAGAAGGCCACCCGTCAGCCGCTGACCCACATGCAGTTGCCCACGGTCGACGACGTCAACTCGACTCGACTGGCTCGCTTCGACGACCAGATCACCGAGGCGCTCTCGCACGCTCAGATCGGTTTCTTCCGCGACGTCGTCACTCACTACCTCACCGAGCACGATGTGCCCGAGGTGGATGTTGCCGCCGCACTGGCGATCGTGTTGCAGGGCAAGCAGCCCCTCCTGCTCGAGCCGGAGCCGCAGCGCCCCGCTCGCACCGAGCGCTTCCAGGACGACCGTCCCAGCCGTGGCAAGGACCGCCCCGAGCGCAGCGAGCGCTCCGGCAACGCTTCGCGTGGCCGCGGCAGCCGGAGCGATGTGCCCATGGCGCCGTACCGGATCAGCGTCGGCAAGCGCCACAAGGTCGAGCCCCGTCAGATCGTTGGCGCCATCGCCAACGAGGGCGGCCTGTCCCGCGGCGACTTCGGCCACATCGCCATCCGACCGGACCACTCGATCGTTGAGTTGCCCGCCGAACTGTCCAGCGACGCCTGGGAGAAGCTGAAGGGCACCCGCATCAGCGGCAAGCTCATCGAGCTCCAGAAGGACACCGGTCCGCCGGCGCGCTCAGCCAGCAAGGACTATGACTCGGACTCCGACGGCGCCTCGGAGCGGTCGAAGAAGCCGCGCCACAAGAAGAGCTACTCGCGCGACTGAAACCTCCCTGTGCGGGTGACGCCGAACGACAGACGACGCAGGGTTCGCTAATCGCGAACCATGAAGGTGCTGTCGCTCGGCGTCGACGCACGGGCTCTTGCGCCGAGTCGATCCGAGAAGATGTCGGCTCTGCCTGATACACAAGGCGCATGTGGGAGAACCGTCGTCGTCGCGTGACACTTGCCGTCTGCGCCACGACCCTCGCCCTGCTCGTCACCGGGTGTGATGCGATCACCCCGGGGCCGGACGGGCCCGATCCCGAGCCCACCGTCGAGGCGCTGGCTGCGGCGTTGGCGTTCGGCGAGTTCGACGGACTGACCCTGGTCGAGGCGAGCCCAGAAGAGGCCGCCGCGACGTACGCCAAGGTCGTGGAAGGCATGGGCGAGAGCCAGCCCACCGTGACCGTAGGGGACGTCGAACAGGTTGAAGGGGTCTTGGACACCGATCCCGACACCGCGACTGCTGCGCTCACCTGGAGCTGGCCCCTCGGCGACGAAGCTGGTGCGGGCGGACAGGGCCTCGAGTGGACCTACGACGTCACCGCCGAGCTGAGCCTCGACGCGGGTGAGGGCGCGCAGTGGGAGGTGGTCTGGGACGAGAGCCTCATCGAGCCCTCGCTGTCCGGATCCGCCGTGCTCGAGACCACGACGTTCTCGGGGAGCCGTGGAGAGATCACCGGCGCCCGCGGTCTGGCGATCGTCACGAACCGGCCCGTCGTTCGCGTCGGCATCGACCGTTCTCAGGTCGGAAAGGGCCGAGCGGTCCGATCAGCCGAAGCGCTGGCCCGGCTGGTCGGCGTGGACCCGACGCCGTACGCCGCCCGGGTCGAGGCGGCGGGTGAGCGAGCCTTCGTCGAGGCGATCACCTTCCGCGCTGAGGAGATCCCGGCCCGGGTGCGGGATAACTACGAGAAGTTCAAGGGCGCCCGACTGATCGGCACCGACCAGCCTCTTGCCCCGCGCCGCGGTTTCGCAGCCCCCATCCTCGGGAGTGTGGGTGAAGTGACCGCTGAGATGATCGCGAAGGAACCCGAGCGGTTCGCGCTCGGCGACACCGCCGGCCTCTCCGGGCTGCAGGCTCGCTACGACGAGCAACTGCAGGGCAGCACCGGGGTGGCGGTCAACGCCCTGGCCTCGGACGGCAAGGACCGGGAACTGTTCCGCTCCGAAGCGGTCGACGGAGAGCCTCTGGAGTTGACCATGGACGTCGACCTCCAGATCGAGGCCGAGTTGGCCCTGGCCGACGTCGGCCCGGCCAGTGCGTTGGTAGCCATCCAGCCCAGCACCGGCAACATCCTGGCCGCGGCCAACGGGCCGGGGACCAACGGCATCAACCTCGCCACCTTCGGGCAATTCGCCCCGGGTTCAACCTTCAAGTCCGTCAGCGCACTTGCCCTGTTGCGGTCGGGGCTGAAGCCCACCGACCAGGTCACGTGCAGTCCGACCATCGTGGTCAACGGCAAGTCCTTCAAGAACTACTCCGACTACCCGAGCGCCGGGATCGGTCGGATCCCCCTGCGCACCGCGGTGGCCAACTC
>CBDTZB010000169.1:0-5787 GCA_965364795.1 uncultured Nocardioides sp. | reverse complement strand
CGGCGACCACGTCGCCATCATGGCCACCAACCGCATCGAACACGTCGTGGCCGACATCGGGGCGGTGCACGCGGCCGCAACCCCGATGTCGATCTACAACACCCTCTCGGAGGAGCAGGTAGCTTTCGTGGCGGGACAGTCCGAGCCGACCGTGGCCATCCTTGAGAACGCCGACCACCTCAAGCGGTGGTCGCTGGCGATCATGGAGTCGACGTCACTGCGGGCCGTCGTCCTGATCGACGCAAGCGCCAAACCCGACGGCGACCTCTACCTCACCTGGGACGAGTTGACCGCCGCCGGCAAAGCACGGCGTACAGCCTCGCCGGACGAGGTCGCCAACCGCTCCGCCGAACTCACCACCGAATCACCAGCCACCATCCTCTACACCTCCGGCACCACGGGCAATCCCAAGGGTGTGGTCCTCAGTCACCACAACGTGCTCTACGAGGTCGTCAGCACCCTGGAGGGTGCGGGCCTCGAGGGACCGCAGCGACAGGTGAGTTACCTACCCTTCGCTCACATCGCCGAACGCACGCTGGGCATCTACGCCCCCCAATACATCGGCGGTCACGTCCACACGATCGGCGACCCCGCCGAGTTGCTGGCCACGCTGGGCGAGGTGCACCCCACAGCTTTCTTCGGGGTTCCCCGGGTCTGGGAGAAGATCAAGACCGGCATCTCCGCCAAACTCGCCTCCGACCCGGACCCGAACAACGTGAAGATGGTCCAGGACTCGATGGCGGCGGCGTTGACCTGGGTCGAGGCCCAACAGGTCGGCGGCACCATGACCCCCGAGATTGAGAAGGCGTACGCCGACGCGGACGCCGCGATCCTGGGCTTCTTGAAACTCCTCCTCGGGCTCGACCAGGTCACCTGGGCCGCCTCCGCGGCCGCACCGATGCCGCTGGAGGTCGCCAAGTTCATGGCGGGTCTCGGGATCAAGGTCTACGACGTCTACGGGATGACCGAAACCTGTGGCGCCGTGACTGCGAACGGACCTGACGGTTTCAAACTCGGGACCGTCGGCCGGGCCACCCCCGGCATGGAGGTGACGTTGGGCGAGGACGGCGAGGTGCTCATCCGCGGGCCGGTGAACACCTCGGGCTACTACCGCGCCGAGGACAAAACCGCCGAGTTGATCGACGCCGACGGGTGGGTGCACAGCGGTGATATCGGAACCCTCGACGAGGACGGCTTCATCTCGATCGTGGACCGCAAGAAGGAACTCATCATCACCTCCTCGGGCAAGAACATCGCCCCGTCCAACATCGAGAACTACCTCAAGGAGTCACCGATCATCGGGCACGCGATGGCGGTCGGGGACGGCAAGCCGTACGTCGTTGCTGTACTGACCCTCGACGGGGAGATCGCACCGATCGTGGCCGAGAAGATGGGCATCACCTACACCGACCTAGCCGACCTCGCTGCGCGTCCGGAGATGATCGCCGCGGCCCAGGCCGCAGTCGACTCCGCCAACGAACGCCTCTCCCGCCCCGAACAGGTCAAGGCCTTCGAACTCCTCGGTAACGAGTGGACCGCCGAGTCCGAGGAGCTCACCCCGACCCTGAAACTGAAGCGCCGGGTCGTGAACACCAAGTACGCCGATGTGCTGGAGCGCCTCTACAGCTGACTAGCAACCGGCGGGCGCGTGGCGCCCGTCGGTGGGGTAGGTCAGAATCACTGACATGGCCGCCACCCCCTCCAGCCCCAGCACGTCGACCAAGCGCTCGAAGCGGTGGGTTTGGCCGCTACTGGTCGTGCTCCTCTGGTTGCTGGTCGGCGGGCCACTGGGCTCCTTCTCCGGCAAGTTGGCCGAGGTCCAGGAGAACGACAACGCGGCCTTCCTGCCCAAGACCGCCGAGTCCACCCGCGCGCTCAACACGTTGCTGGAGTTCCAAGAGACCGAAACCACTCCGGTGACGGTGGTCATCGAGCGGGCCGGTGGACTGACCGAGACCGACCAAGCCACCTTGGCGACGTATTCGGACGAGATCGCTCAACTCAAGGGCGTCGTCGCGGAGGCCATCAGTCCGCCGCTGGTGTCGGAGGACGGCGAATCCGCTCAACTCGTCATCCAACTCGGCATCGACGACGGCGAGGAGATCCTCGACGCGGTCAATGAGATCCGAGATCTGACCTCCGCTTCCCCCGACGGGCTCACCGTCCTGGTCGGCGGGCAGGGCGGGATCTTGGCCGACTTCGTCAACGCCTTCGGTGCCATCGACGGCATCCTGCTGTTGGTGGCGCTTGGCGTGGTGCTGCTCATCCTCGTCGTGGTCTACCGGACCCCCGTGCTCCCCTTCACCGTGCTGATCTCGGCCGTCCTGGGGCTCGGTGTCGCCTCGGCCGCGATCTACGCGCTGGCCAAAGCCGACCACCTCGACGTCAGCGGCCAGAGCCAGGCAATTCTCTTCATCCTGGCCATCGGGGCTGCTACCGACTACGCACTCCTTCTGGTCGCCCGCTACCGCGAAGAGCTGCGCGACCACGAGTCGCCGTACGACGCGATGAAGGTCGCCTACCGTGCCGTCCTCGAGCCGATCCTCGCCTCCGGGACCACCGTGATCCTGGGTCTGCTGTGCCTGCTGCTCTCGGATCTGAGCAGTCTCGCCGGCCTCGGCCCCGTGGGGGCGATCGGCGTAGCCGGCGCCATGCTCGTCTCACTCACCCTCCTGCCGGCCGCCCTGTTGCTGCTCGGCCGCCGCGCTTTCTGGCCGTTTATGCCCACCTACGGATCGCCCCATGGGGACAAGCAGGGCATCTGGGGTCGGGTGTCGGGCCTGATCAAGACCCGCTCAGCCGTGGTCGCGGTCGCCACCGCGGTGGTGCTAGCCGTCTTCGGCGGATTCGCCTTCACCCTCAACGAGGAGCCCGTCCCACAAACCGAACTCTTCCTCACCCCCGAAGATTCGGTTGCGGCCCAAGAGATCCTGGACGCCCACTTCGAGGCCGACAACTCAAGCCCGGCTCAGATCGTCGTACCCGAGGGAAGCCTGCCGGAGGCCCTGGAGACCATCACCACGACCGACGGCGTCGCCCAGTCCGCGGCCGGACGCCCGGCGGTGTTCCCGATCCCCGCTGAGACCGACCCCACCACCGCCAAGGTCGTTGACGGCAACACCATCGTCTTCGCCACCTTCGCTGACACGGCGGACTCAGGTGCTGCGACCGACACCCTGGAGCGCCTGCGGACGAGCCTGAGTGAGGTGGACGGCGACATCCTGGTCGGCGGTTCTACCGCCATCCTCTTCGACACCCGAGAGACGACGTCACGCGATCGGCTGGTGGTGATTCCAGCGATCCTGTTGGTGATCCTGCTTGTCTTGATGCTGCTGCTTCGCTCGGTGGTTGCGCCGGTCCTGATCATCTTGGCCAACGTCTTGTCCTTCGGCGCCACGATCGGGATCAGCGCGCTGATGTTCACCTACGTGTTCGGCTTCCCGGCCAGTGACCCCTCAACCCTGTTGATCTCCTTCGTCTTCTTGGTCGCCTTGGGGATCGACTACTCGATCTTCCTGATGACCCGGGTGCGGGAGGAGTCACTACGCCTCGGCACCCGGGCGGGAGTGCTCAAGGGGCTCTCGGTGACAGGTGGGGTGATCACCTCGGCCGGGGTGGTGCTGGCGGCCACGTTCGCGGCCCTGACGGTGGTGCCGATCCTGTTCCTGGCCCAGACCGCATTCATCGTCGCCTTCGGGGTCCTGCTCGACACCCTGGTGGTGCGCTCTCTGCTCGTCCCGGCCATCTCCTACCAACTCGGCGACCGCACGTGGTGGCCGAGCAGGATGCCCGACATCGCTCCATCCACCGGGACCACCGAACCCGCCAATAACTGAAACAGGTTCTACTTCTGGGCCGGGGGTCGCCGCCTCACCCTCCGCAGATAGCCTGAAGGAGCCATGACCGACCAGCCCACACCCCAGCAGATCCGGCGCGCCGTCGCGCGCGCGGAGCGAGGAGTCGCGCTGGACCTCGCCGAGGTCACCGCTCTCCTCGGCGCCACCGGCAATGAGTTGGACAGGCTCTGCGTCGCCGCCGCACGGGTGCGGGACGCCGGACTCGACGCCGCTGGCCGATCGGGCACGGTGACCTACTCCCCCAAGGTCTTCATCCCGGTCACGAAGTTGTGTCGGGACCGCTGCCACTACTGCACGTTCGTCGAGTCGCCCGGTCAGCTCGAGCGCTCCGGTCGCGCCATGTTCCTCTCCCCCGACGAGATCCTCACGATCGCCCGCGACGGCGCGGCTGCTGGATGCTTGGAAGCGCTGTTCACCCTCGGCGACCGGCCGGAAGAACGGTGGCCAGAAGCCCGCGCCTGGCTGGACGAGCAGGGCTACGACTCCACGTTGGCCTACGTCCGCGCCATGGCCATCCGGGTCCTTGAAGAGACCGGTCTACTCCCGCACCTCAACCCCGGGGTGATGACCTGGGAGGAGTTGAACCGCCTCAAGCCGGTCTCCCCCTCGATGGGGATGATGCTGGAGACGACCTCCCGGCGCCTGTTCGAGACCAAGGGCGAGGCCCACTACGGCTCGCCTGACAAGGATCCCGAGATCCGGCTGCGGGTGCTTGAGGACGCCGGTCGTCTCTCGATCCCCTTCACCACCGGCCTCCTGGTCGGCATCGGTGAGAACCTGACCGAGCGCGCGGAAACGATCCTGGCCCTGCGCGCCAGCGCACGACGCTTCGGTGCTCTCCAAGAGATCATCGTCCAGAACTTCCGCGCCAAACCGGACACAGCGATGCGTCATACCGACGATCTCGACCTCAACGAGTTCCGGGCCACCATCGCGACCACCCGAGTGGTGATGGGCCCCAAGGCGCGCATCCAGGCGCCACCCAACCTGGTGGATCTGGCCGAGTGCCGCTCCCTGCTCGACGCCGGCGTCGATGACTGGGGCGGGGTCTCTCCGCTGACGCCCGACCACGTCAACCCGGAACGACCCTGGCCCTCCCTGGAGCGTCTGCGCTCGATCACCGAGTCCTGCGGTTTCGATCTCGTGGCCCGGCTGACCGTCCACCCCGAATACGTGCGTGCCGCCCGCGAGGGCAGCCCCTGGCTCGATCCACGCATCCGCACCCACGTCGAAGCCTTGGCTGACGAGCGCGGGCTGGCGCGGGTCGGCGTTCGCGCTGAGGGCCTGCCCTGGCAGGAGCCGGACGTGGGGTACTCAGAATCCGGCCCTGGGACGGGTCGCACCGATCTCCACGAGACCGTCGACACCGAGGGCCGCACCGCCGATCGCCGGTCGGACTTCGAGGATGTCTACGGCGATTGGGAGGCCGTGAAGGAGGCAGCCGTCACCGCCGGGGCCGACAGCCGACCTGCTGGCTCGGTCCACCCCACCAACACCGAGGGCCTGGCTGCTCTCAAGGCGGCCGAGGCTGACCCGGGCAACCTCTCCGACGAGCATGCTCTGACTCTGATGACCGCCGAGGGTGACCTACTGACCGAGATCTGTCGGCTCGCCGACGACCTTCGCCGTGAGGCGGTCGGAGACGACGTCACCTACGTCGTCAACCGGAACATCAACTTCACCAACGTCTGTTACGTCGGCTGTCGCTTCTGCGCGTTCGCCCAGCGCAAGACCGACGCCGACGCCTTCACCCTCTCTCTTGACGAGGTGGGTGAGCGGGCCGCGGAAGCCTGGGACCTGGGGGCGACCGAGGTCTGCATGCAGGGCGGTATCGACCCCGAACTCCCCGCGTCGGCGTACTTCGACCTCGCGGCCGCGGTGAAGAAGCGCGTCCCCGACATGCACGTGCATGCCTTCTCCCCCATGGAGA
>CBDTZB010000168.1:0-5794 GCA_965364795.1 uncultured Nocardioides sp. | reverse complement strand
TTTGTCCGTGCCAGCGGAGTTGTGCGACCGCGAGCCGGTTGAACTCGACGCGGGAGAGAACCGGGTTGCAGTGGGCGGCAACGACGCTTTCATCGGAGATCGACTCGTGCTCGAGGCTGTCGGACGCGACGAGTCCGCGACCGTAGGGCCCGTGACGATGGTGGATCGAGGACCGGTGACCCGCACCGTTGAGGTCGACACCTCAGACGGATTGCTGGCGCTGCGCGAGAATTTCAATCCCGGGTGGGACGCATCGACCGACGGCCGGTCGCTGGACCCGGTCGTTGTCGATGGATGGCGCCAGGGCTGGCGGCTGAGGCAGGACACGCAGCCTGACATCGTCACCGTGCGCTTCGCCCCCGACGATGTGTACCGAGTCGCCCTGCTGGCCGGCTTGGTGTTGCTGGTCGCTCTGATCGCCGGATGCCTGTGGCCGCGACGCGCCTACCGCCGAGAGTTGGTCGAACTGCAGGAACGAGCCATCGGACTGGTCCCCTCTGTGCTGGTGGGACTCGCAGCGGGAGGTCTGTTGGCGGGTTGGCCCGGCTTTGCGATCTCGGCGATCACCGTGGGGGGAGTGATGGTCGCGCGTCGGGCCCACGAACTGACCGGGACCGTGGTGGCCAGCCTGGTCTTGGGTGCGTCGCTCTTCTACGTGCTTTCGCCGTGGGGTAGTTCGACGGGATGGGCCGGTCGTGAGGTGATCCCTCAGTACCTCGTGTTGATCGCCGTCATCGCCGTGCTGGTGCGGCCTGCTCCGGCGACCGTCCCCGCCGACGAGGAAGTCGGACCGACATCGCCGGACGCTCCACTAACCGGTGCATCAACTCAGCGACCACCAGGCTCGCCGCAAGCGTGATCGCCCAGATCGTCCACCCCCGACCGGCGAACAGCGGCCAGGCAGTGACCCACATGATGAAGTGCAGGACCGGCAGGTGCACGCAGAAGAGGCTGTAGGACGTGGCCCCGAAGTGACGACCCACCGGGTGAACCATCCACTTCGAGTACGACGAGGTCGGGTTGGCGAACACGCCGGTGAGGACGACCACGAAGCCGATGCCCGCGTAAAGCACGGCCTTGATCAAGGACTCAGCTGGGGTGGGGACCTCCAGCACCCGCGGGCCGGCTAAGGGGGTGGCGCTGATGAGAAGAAGCCCAGCGGCCACAGCCCAACAACTCCCCGGCAGCGCCGACGCAGCGGCTAGCGGCCGGGTCAACCATGGACTGCGGCCTGCCTGCCAGGCGACGTGGGCGTAGGCCAGGAGGATGCCGCCAGCGAACCAGAGCAGATAACCCGGCAGCCACTGAAGCGGTGATCCGGTGCTGCCTTCGCGCACCTGAACTACGCCATCGAGGTGCCACCACACGGTGACCGCTGTGAGAAGCAGGAGAAGAATCCCCACGGCCCGGGGTCGCAGTCTGCCTTTAGCCACCAGCGGCAACATCAGGAGGGGGAGTAGGGCGTAGAACGACACCTCCACCGCAAGGCTCCACATGTGGGTCAGACCCGCGAGGGTCCCCAACGAGGAGTAGATGTTGGTCATCAGCAGGGTCTGTACCCAGTCACCCACCCCCAGTCGACTGCCCTGGTCGATGAAAGCGGCGGCCGCTACTGCGGTCACGACATACACAGGCATGATGCGGCGGACCCGTTTCCACAGGTAAGCCGGCGTTGATGGCGCGCCCATGCCCAGCGCGGACCGCGCCAGGTAGGGCCGGGACAGGAGGAAGCCCGACAACACGAAGAAGAGCGCTACTCCCACGTCGAGGCGGTTCAGTACCGAACCCCAGATCCCGTTGCGGGTGAACGCACCGGACCAGAAGGCGGTGTGAGTCGTCACCACTGCCAGGGCGCCCATGGCTCGGAGCGTGTCGAGGATCGGGAAGTGAGGCGAGACCTCCACCCCAACGCGTGGGGAGAAGGAGGAAGTCTGCGCAGCCACGACCCCCAGCCTAGTCCGCGCACGAAGTGGTGTCTGAACCGTGACCGCACGAAGGACTAGAACCGGAGTGATATGGGTTACTCTTCGCTGATTGTTTTAATTCCTGGGGAGGGAACGAACTTGCGTAAGAATTTGGGATTCGTAGTGCTCGGACTGAGCGGCTTCCTGCTGCTGGTCGGGCTCATGTCGGTTGTCTGGGCGCCTGGGAAGGCCGAGCGGACTCCGCTCGACACCGACAGCACCAACTATCTGGTCGGCGAGGGCGGCAAGGTTGATCCCTCGACCGGCACCTTGGAGATTCAGCCCGTACAACTGGCGAGTTTCACTAAGGCCGACGCCAAGGCCTCCGACGACGACGTCATCGTGTGGGTTTCGAGCACCTGCCTGGTCATCCAGGTTGACGACCCGGCGCCCTGTGTTGATGGACAGGACCCCCGCCTGATCACCGCCAGCGAGTCGGTGTTCGCCACCGACCGCTACACCGGCCTAGCCGTGAACGGCGAGAAGTATCTGCCGGAGGGAACGCCCAACTACGAGGGCCTGGTGAACAAGTGGCCCTTCGGTTCAGAGAAGAAGACCTACCCGTACTGGGACTCCACCATCGGTGAGGTTGTCGACGCCGTTTACGACCGCACCGAGAAGGTCGGAAGCCTGGAGACCTACGTCTACAAGATCAGCGTCGTCGATGCGCCGATCGATATCGCCGAAGGTGTCCCTGGCACCTACAACAACGAGCTGGAGATCTTCGTGGAGCCCAAGACGGGCGCGATCGTCGATCAATACGTGACGCAGACTCGGTTCCTCGACAGCGGCACGCAGGCGCTCGACCTCAAGCTTCAGTTCTCCGAGCAGTCCCTCAAGGACGGAATTGTCGTCATCGAGGACAACCTCGCCCTGCTGAACCTGCTCACCAAGACGGTCCCGCTCATCGGTTTCATCGGTGGGTTGTTGATGCTGGGTCTCGGCATCTTCCTGGTCCTGGGTGGAACCCCCGCCGGGGCTCGCTCGTCGGGTGTTTCGCTCAAGAAGTAGCAGGTCGTAGGTCAGCACCGAAGATCGCGGTGCCGGGGGTCAGCCGTCCACGGACGGCTGACCACCCGCCCCACAACCGATCGTGGTTCTCGGGCCATTCCGGTTCGCGCAGATCGGTGATGATGAACCCGCGGGCCGCGAGCAGTGAAACCCAGTCGCCGAGGGTTCGGTGGTGCTCGACGTACCCCGCCCGCCCGGTGGCCTCGTCGATCTCGACGTAGGGGGTCCTGTCCCAGTAGGACTGGGAGGCGACGAGCCCGGCCTCGGTCGGGTCGTCGGGGAACATCCACCTGGTGGGATGAGTGATTGAGAAGGCCAGGCGCCCGCCCGGGCGGAGCACGCGCACGATCTCGTCGAGCGCGGCGCCGATCTCGCTGACGAACTGCAGGGCGCCGAAGGCGGAGAAGACCACGTCGAAGCTGCCAGGTGCGAAGGGCAGGTCGGTGGCGGTTCCGAGCACCGAGGGAACGACGATGCCGGTGGCGTCGTCGAGTCGACGCGAATGTTGGAGCTGTCGGTGGGACAGGTCCAAACCAATTCCGCGGCCTCCTTGGGAACAGACCCAGCGCGAGCATTGCCCGGCGCCTGATCCGACCTCCAGGACGTCACGGCCCGTAAGGGGTCCAAGGACTCGCGCGGACTCCTCGGTCAGCCCCTCGGGGCCCCATACGAATCCGGCGTCTCCGAGGAACGCTCCGTGGGTGTCTTGGTACTCATCGGCGTATCTGTCCCAGTCCGGGCCGTTAGCCCGGCGGGACTCCGCCTCGTCGACAGGTCGACGTTCAACGGTGAAGGGCAACACCTCGGGATATGAAGCGACGGGTTCCACCGCCTCAGCCTAGTCGCCGCATTGACGGGGAGGAAAAGATGCAGCGGGCACGGAACCGGTCCCAACCGGTTCCGTGCCCGCTCTCCGCCCCGCCCGGGTGCGGTACTACGCCGAGATGCTCGGCAGTCTGTGGGCTCGCTGGGAGAACATGGGGGAGGCTTTCAGGCAGACGGGGGTATCAGGGGGGCGAGAGATGACCGAGACGAAAAGACCGGGGGGATCTGGGGGATTGCTCGGTAACGAGTGGTGCGTACCCGGAGTGGATAGCTCTCATGCTCTTTTGCGCCAAATTTTTTCGGACGGAAGAATCTGAGGTGGCTGACCTCCCCTGGGTGAACCTCGCCGAACCTATGAGCCACACTCGTCCTTGTGGACCCTAGGACGCCCCGTAACACTTATCGACTCCCGATGACTGCTGATGCCTCCCTTGAGGAGTACGCGACCCGGCTGGATCACCTGGCCGGCCTGGGCGTTGACTGGGTCCACGTGCCTGTCTTTCCGGGCGTACACACCGGAGGAAGCACCCATGCCGGTCTGGAGTCATTGTCATGTCAGGCGCGTGAGCGCGGGCTGGGCATCCTGGTCGACATCGAGCCGTCGTGCGTCGCGGTGGGGGAGCCGTCGCCCGGCGACTGGTGGTGGGACGTGCTGCAGCACGGACGGGACTCTCAGCACGCCGCTGCCTTCGACATCGACTGGGCAGCCGGAGACGGGCAGATCCGGATCCCGTGGCTCGACGAGACCGTCGTCCCGCCTGCGACCGGCCAGAACGGGGAACTCCGCTATCTCGACCGTCGTCTCCCGCTGGCTCCGGGCACTTCACGTCTGAGGGATCAGCACTACCGCCTGGTCCCCGCGTCCTCGGTTGAAGCGCCGGTGAACTACCGGCGCTGCCGCGGTGACTCCGACCTGGCGGCGATCCGCGTGGAGGATCGGGAAATCTTCGATTTGACCCATCAGGAAGTCGAGCGCTGGTTCGACCAGGGTCTCGTGGACGGCCTCTGTGTCCTGCACCTCGACGATCTCCAGGATCCGACGAACTACCTCTACCAACTCGCCGAAGTGACACGCGGAGCCTTCGTGCTCGCTGGCAAGTCGCTCGGTGCGGCCGAGGAGCTGCCGCCCTCGTGGGCTGCCGCGGGAACGACCGGCGAACTGTCCTCCGGAGCGTTTGACCGCGAGGTACGACGGGCCAAGGTCGACAGCGTCCTTGCCTCGGAGATCCGTTGGATCGTGCGCGAGTTGCCCTCCGCCCCCCCGGTGGTCACGCAGGCCGTGGACAAGCACGCCAAGGGTCTGGTCTCCCGGATGAAGCAGCGCTTCGTGGGTCCGACGGTCACACCTCTCGGCCATCCCACGGAGGTGGTGATCGACGCCGTCGCGGAGATCGCGACCTGCTTCCCGGTTGCCCGGTCCTACCTACCTATCGGTCGAATCAATCTTGATGCTGCGCTGGCGACGGCAGCCGAACGTCGGCCGGACCTGGTAGAGGTCATCAACGCTTTGTCACAGGTGCTTCGCGACGCTGAGCAACCCGCCGCTCAACGCCTGGAACTGGCCACGGCCGCCGTTGTGGACCTGCTGGTCGTCGAGCATCCCCGCGGCAGTGCCCCCTGGACCTCGGTGGCGGACTTCCACTCCACAGCCGCGCAGCGTGCTCAAAAGTCTCCAGCGTTCACCGCCCGCCTCTCGAGTCTGGACCTCACGACCCTTGAGTCGACCCCGGGCCACACCGAAGAGATCCTCGCGCTGACTCTTCCGGGTCTGCCCGAGGTCGAGGATCTTGAGCCCGGCACTGATGAGCTACGTCTGGCTGTGCACGCGGCTGGTCTGCGGCTGCGCAGCAACCGACCTGACCTGTTCACGTCGTACGCGCCGGTCGCCGCATCCGGTGATGCCGCGGGTCATCTGTTGGCCTTCGACCGCGGTGGCGCCATCACCGTCGCGACGGTGGACGCTGCTGGTCTGGACGTGCTCGGAGGGTGGGGAC
>CBDTZB010000167.1:0-5813 GCA_965364795.1 uncultured Nocardioides sp. | reverse complement strand
TGTGCGCGGCCACGGCATTCTCCCCAGTGGCGGCCAGGGGTTCTCCCCGCTGGTGGCCAGCAGATGTCCCCACTGATGGCCAGCGGTTCTCCCCGGTGTTGACCATCGAGCCTGTCTCGGGTTGCTGAGACAGGTGGTCCCTCCCGGTATGACGGCGGTGCTGAAGCACCGTCTACCGGAAGGGACCGTCATGAAGGATGCCGGAGAGATCATGAACATTCTTGAGGCCTACGACCTTGTGGGCACGTTGCGTGGTGCGGCCGAGTTGGCTGGCTGCGATCATCACACTGTCGCGCGTTATGTGCAGCGGCGAGACGCTGCGGCGGATCCCGCGGCTGCGGCAGCGCGGCCACGGGTGACTGATCCGTGGCTCGCGAAGATTGAGGAGTGGGTCGAGAAGTCGCACGGGAACATCCGTGCTGATGTGGTCCACGACAAGATGGTCGCGATGGGCTACGACGGGTCGGACCGCTCGACGCGTCGTGCGGTGGCCGAGATCAAGCAGGCGTATGCGGTCGGGCGTCGGCGGGTCTACCGGCCGTGGATCACGGAGCCGGGTGGGTGGCTCCAGTTCGACTGGGGCACGGGCCCGACGATCGCGGGCAGGGCGACGTTGCTGTTCTGCGCGTGGTTGGCGTGGTCACGGTTCCGGGTCGTGATCCCGACGTGGGACCGCACGCTGCCCACGATGCTGGCGTGTGTCGATGAGACGTTGCGGCGCATCGGTGGGGTTCCGACGTATCTGCTGACCGACAACGAGAAGACCGCGACCATGCTGCATGTTGCGGGGATCCCGATCCGTCATCCGGACATGGCCGCTGCAGGGCGCCATTACGGCGTCACGGTCCTGACGTGTGTGCCGGCCGACCCGGAGTCCAAGGGCGGTTCGGAGGCCACGGTCAAGATCGCGAAGGCAGATCTGGTCCCGACCGAAGCGAACCTGCGTGAGGATTACCACTCGTTCGCCGAGTTGCGGGCCGAGGCCGCTGCTTGGTGTGACCGGGTCAACGGCCGGCCCCACAGCGAGACCCGACGGGTCCCGTCGGTCATGCTGGCTGAGGAGCTGATCCGGTTGCATCCGGTCCCGGCCGAGCCCTACGTCGCGGCGTTGGGCGACACCAGGGTCGTGCGTCGCGACTCGACGATCTCGTTGGGTGGGGCCCGCTACTCGGTTCCGCACCTGCTGATCGACCAGCAGGTCTGGGTCCGTGTCGATGGCGACGAGGTCGTGGTCGCCCATCGCGGCCGTGATGGTGTGGCCGAGGTCGCCCGCCACGCCTGCTCGACGCCCGGGACACCGATGTTGGAACTGGCGCACTACCCGCCCCGCACCGAGGCCCGGATCCTGGCGACTGACCCGACACCGACCACTGCTGCGGAGGCCGCGTTCCTCGCGCTCGGTCCGGGCGCGACCGCGTGGCTGGTCAAGGCTGCCGCGGCCGGCACCGTCCGGGTGAAGGTCAAGATGGCTGCCGCGGTCGAGTTCGCTGCGGTCTACGGGGCCGAGGAGGTCGACGCCGCGCTCGCTGCCGCCGCGGACGCAGGCCGGTTCGCCGAAGGCGACCTGCCCTCGATCCTCAACCACCGACGTCGGGTCGACACCGGCGGGGTCGTGGTCCCGATCGCGGAAGCCCACTCGCTGCAGAACGGCACCGCCCGTTGGAACGAGGTCGGCCGATGACCACCACCACACAGCTGGCCGACGAAGTCATCGCCCTGGCCAAACGGCTCCGGCTGCCCTACCTACGCAAGGCCGCCGCCGAGGTCCTCCCAACCGCGAAGGCACAACGCTGGGACCCCGCCGAGGTCGTGCGCGTGCTGCTGCTGGAGGAGGCCGAGGGACGCGACGCCGCAACCATCGCCAACCGCCGCCGCCGCGCCGGGTTCCCAGCCGGCAAGACCTTTGACAGCTGGCGCCCTGACGCCTCCACCGTCCCGGCCGCGACCCAACAAGCACTACGGACCCTCGAGTGGATCCGCCGCGCAGAGAACCTCGCCGTGGTCGGCCCGTCCGGCACCGGCAAGTCCCACCTGCTCGAAGCCCTCGGCCAAGCCGCCATCGATGACGGACTCACCGTCGCATGGTTCACCGTCGAAACCCTCGGCCACATCGTCGCACGACACCGGGCCGATGACACCGTCGCCCGCGCCGTCAACCGCGTACTGCGGGCCGACCTGGTCGTCATCGATGACATCGGCCTGCTCCCCGTTCCCGCCGACGCAGCCGAAGCCCTGTTCCGCGTGATCGATGCCGCCTACGAACGCCGCTCCGTGGCGATCTCATCGAACATCCACCCCGGAGGATTCGACCAAATCCTGCCCACCACGATCGCGACCGCAGCCGTCGACCGGTTCATGCACCACGCCCACCTCGTGGTCACCGAAGGCGACTCCTACCGCTTCGCCCAAGCCCGCGACGGCAAGGGGGTGACCCCACTGACCTAACGCCCTACCGGGGAGAACTCATGGCCACGAACGGGGAGAAATGCTGGCCACGAGTGGGGAGATCTGTTGTCCGCCCCTGGGGAGATTCTGATGGCCGTTGACACCGGTGATCATCCCTGTTCCAGCAGGAGCCCGACGGATCGTTCCCAGAACTCAGGTGAGAAGCGTGAACCCCGTGACATGTTGTCCTCCAGTCAGACAAGCATGCCTTGGATGAGCCCACCGCGGTTCAACGCTTCGGCCGGTGACCGCCTCGTTCACCTACGAGTCAGTCGTTCCGCGGTAAGCCTCGGAAGGGGACTTGTCCCTGAGAAACGGTGTCCAAGAGCTCAAATCTGGTTCCGACCCTCTGCTCTAGGTCACTGAGGATTGCTGAAAGCATCGTGAACTCCATGCCCGAGGCAGACCCACCGTTCGCACCAACCACGATCCGCCGGGCGAGCCCAACCGGATGACCTTCAAGTGTCTCTACGGGCCCTCCGGAGTCCCCCGTGAATGCGGCTATGGCCATCCATCCAGAATAGGGAGAGGTCTCTGTCACGACGCCAACTCGCTGGTGAGAAAGATCGGATACGTACCTGCCATGACCCATCAAGGTCGCGACGCCACCCGGTCCAATGGACCCGGCCGCGGCCGGCCGCGTTGGCGGGACGTGGACTCTGGGGAGGAGGTCAATCAACGCGTAATCAAGCAGCTCGTCGCGCACGGACAAACGGACATAACCCACCAAGCCATCGGGGCCGGAGACAGCAGTTGCCGAACGGAACGTCGAGGACTCCTCGGAGACGCAGTGACCTGCGGTCAACATTGAAAGGCCGTCAACCGATAGGACCAGAAACCCGGCCGTGCAGCGACTGACGCCAGCATCGACAGGGTCGAGGCGAATCTCGTCGCCGGGGGCGATCCTGACCGGCGCATCGGCTCCCGATACGAATGCCGAAGTTGCAAGCATCAAAGCGGCGACGGGCCAGAGGCGGCGTGCCGACGCGCGGCGGCCATCGGGCCGCCGCACGTCGGATCGATCAGACGCGGACAATGTCCACAACGATCTGTTGACACCCTGGAACGGGAAGATCAACCAAGCAAGGTGCTTGGCCTTGCCCGGGCGGGCTGTAGTAGTACGAGGCACCGGGGGTCTCCTGGCGGCCCAGCGTGCGGTGATAGCCCCACGTATAGGACTCGTGTGCGGGATACTGGTCATGCACGAAGCGATAGCCCAGAGAACCATCTCGTTCCCAGAATGTCCCTACGCCATGGGAGGCTTGCACGACGGGCGAGGACTCCACCTTCTGGCTGATCCCGAGAATACCGGACGTCACACAGAACGGGTTTGGCGAGTCGTTCGACATGCTGACGTTCTGGAAGCCCTGGCTGCCGAACAGGCTGGTCCCTTCGCCGTAGTACTGGCCAGATCCACCACCGACGCCGCCAAGCCCGGCATTTCTCCGAACCTCATTGATCTCGTGTGCAACCGGTGGAAGGCCGAGCTGCAGGAACGTTCGTGCAATTCTCACGGTGTCGTTGACGGTTGGGTGAAACGAGTTCGTCTGGGCGGCCCAGTGCATGTGGTGGTAGATGGTCGTGCGGGTCGATGGCTGATCCAGGCCGGGTCCTCGCGTGTCCCCCTCGAAGGTGGACGTCAGCGTCGGGGGGGCCTCGCAAGCCGGCGCCGTGATTTGTGGATCGGGGATAAAGGACTTGTGTACGGGGCGAGTAGCAACGATGTCGTCGTACACCGCGATGAATGGCCCGGGCACGTGGATGGACGGAGCTGCCGCTGCCGACGAGGAGGTCGCTGCTGCCATGTCCGTCGGACAGCGGTCCGCTTCGTCAGGTTCCGCGGCGACCACGCTGCATGACAGGAAGCTGAGGTCGACCTCCCCGTAGGCCGGCACAATGTCGATGACGACGGCCTTGAGATCTTTTGTGGGCGGGGCCTCTTGGTCGACGATCCACTGCCGGGCCGCCTCGATGTCGCCCTCCAGCGCTGTCCACTGCGCCGCGAATTGGGCCACGAATTCTGCCTCCGCCGGCGAGGGCCACCGATCATCAATCGTCACAGTTCGTCCGGCGGCGTTCCCTGCGATCACCGCGGTGCCCGCGGCAGCCGGCACCGGCTGCTGGTCAATCAGGACTCGTGTGGCCTCGGAGAAAGCATTGGGGTCAAAGAGCGCCGCGGAAACGGTCGGCGTCCACACGTACCCGACACCATTCTTGTCGGCGCTGGCCGGTAGATAGAAGACGGCGTCGGGAGTTGCTCCGGCGCCCGCGAAGACGTAGGTGGGCTCGGCCGCACGCTGAAGGGAGCCCGAGATCGTCGTCCCCGCCTTGCCAGACTTGACGTCCACGACCTGCAAGCCCTCCACCTCGGGAAGCTGCAACACAGTCCCGTCGTAGCTGATTCCTTGCAGGTCGACCGGATCAGCCAGGGGGGCAAGTCCCTGAGGGATCTCCCACCACATGGTGTTCGCCGTGGCTGCAGCCGGCACCACGGCTGCCGCGACAGTTGCGACGCAAAGCATGGTCGTCATCCGCTTTCTCATCTTGCCCCCTCGGGTCTGTGCCCTGATACTGCGGCACCCGCTCGATGCCGACAGCGATACTCTAAACTAATATACGTTCCAGATATAGGTAAATTACATTGGATCAAAACATGACAGCGCAGAACCGGCAAAATCCAGAGGCCCGGGGGGCGCTCGTCTGGATTCTCGGCGCACTCAGCGGCGCCTTGGCAATGGTCGCCGTGGGTTATCTGTCAGCTGCGACCTTGGGAGCTCTCGGTTACGCCGCCATCGGGCTCATACCGCTAGTAATTCTGCTGATTCCCGCCAGCGCCATCCTGGGCGCGGTCATAGCGCATCGCCACTCTCGAAGTGTCGCGCTTAGGGCGCTGGCGGCCTCGACCGTTGGGCTTCTGATCAGCTTCGTCGCCTTTCTCCAACTGGCGTAGCGCCACCGGTCCACGCCTGTGCACCGCCGTCATCGACAGGCTCACCTTCAACGCCCTGATCATCCAGACTGGAACCGACAGCTACCGCCTCCGCACCACCAAACCCGCGACCATCCGGCGCGACAAGATGGGGCCGATTCCGCCCCATCCCCAAGGGGCCAAATCAGATTGACAAACGCACCCATCGATGTGGCTGAGCACCGAGAGCACCTACCAGGCGGTCTACCTGCCACGTTCTCCTCTTGTTCGGCCATCTCCAGTGGCTCCGCAGCATCGATCGCCGTTGCGAACGGGTAGGGACCAACGACGGGCCCATCAACGGATCGATCGACGTCGCCCGCGCTTTGCTCAGTCGATGCTCACGGGACTGCCCCCAGTCTGGTTGACATCCGTAACGTGAGGCGAGGGCCTCGCGGGA
>CBDTZB010000166.1:0-5829 GCA_965364795.1 uncultured Nocardioides sp. | reverse complement strand
GAACGCGTTCGTGGTCTTCTTCGGAATGTCGTGGGGGCCCGGTGTCTGGGTGCTGCTCGGCGAGATGTTCAACAACAAGATCCGGAGTACCGCTTTGGGGGTGGCCGCGTCAGCCCAGTGGATGGCCAACTTCGCTATCTCGACGTCCTTCCCGCGCTTCGCGGACATCGGACTTGGTTTCGACTACGGCTTCTACGCCTTCTTCGCGTTGCTCTCGCTGCTGTTCGTCATCAAGTTCGTGCCGGAGACGAAGGGTCGAGAGTTGGAGGACATGTAGGCGGGTCCGAGCCCTGTGTTCGGTGGCATGGTGAAGGCAACGTGACGTGAGCTGGTCGAGCGTCACACCGTCAACGGTAGCCAGGCGAGACGACTGTTGGCCTCCGCTCTGACGGCGGTGCTTGCAGAAGTCGAGTCGCTCGACTGACGCGCGCCGCCCTGTGTCGCAGCCCACGCGTTCGTGGTCTTCTTCGGAATGTCTTGGGGGCGGGTGTCTCGTTGCTGCTCGTCGTGAAGTTCGTGCCCGAGATCATGGCCGCGATTTAGGACCATCCACGTTAGCGGTCCGGCTTACCTCTTCCAAGGGGCACGACCCTGGTGTAAGCCACTTCAACCTCAACCTGCTGCTCGGCAACGAGCCAGGATCACAGGCGCCCCTACACCCATGCGGAGTTCGAGGAAGCGATCGCCATCGCTGCACGCGGTGAGATCAACACTGATCTGCTGGTCAGCACCCGGATCGCCCTGGCCGACGTCGTCGATGCCTTCCACCGTCTCGCGTACGAGAAAAGACAACGACGTGAAGGTCCTGGTGAGTCTCTGAGTTCGCGTCGAGAGCTTCAGCCGGTATCGCGTGGCGTCGGCGGGTTGCAGTCAACTCGTCCCTGCTACGGAGATGGGGATCAGACCCTTAAGATCGGGCGCACCCGCGCTCCATCACGGGCTCAGCTGACGGCGGAGTCGTTCCTTCCACGCCTCCAATGCTGCCGCGTGGTCCTGTTCGGGGCGTTGCAGGTACCGATAGGCGAGACCGATCGCGGTGTTGAGCCATTCAAATGCCGCCTCGGCGCAGTCGACGTCCGCTCGGACCGAGCCGTCCTTCTTGCCGCGCTGGAGCGATGCGAAGACGGCGGCTTCGCTCTCGTCGACCCACCGCACAGCGTGCTCGTGGAGCTCGGGGAGAGTGCTGAGGGACTCGAGGTACACGCGGTAGACCACGCGGAGGAGTGTGGCCTCCTTGCGAGCTAGCTGCGCGAGGGCGTCATTGATGGCGAGCACCTGGCTGAGACCATCCAGTGTGTCGTCCTGGGTGGGCGCGAAGACCCGAGTGTCGTAGCCGGTCATCGCGGTCTCGAGGAGTTCTAGCTTGGTGCCGTGGCGCAAGCGGACGGTCTCACGGCTGTAGCCAGCCCGTTCGCCGATCTGGGCGAGGGTCGTGCGCGCGAACCCCTGCTCCGCGATCACCTCGACCCCGGCCGCCAGCAGGCGGTCCTTCGATTGTTGGCGCCGCTCGGCCTGGGTCTGCCGGGGAGTGCTCAGATCGGTGGACACACGAGCCAGTCTAGGCCGTTCGGCGTCTGGACACGAACGCAATGCGCGCTCTCGCTTGGCTTACCAGCAACTTACTTGCTGATGTGCCAACTAAGGCGTTAGGGTGGCCTGTCGGTCGAGTTGAGGAGTGACATGTGGAGCAAAAGAAGCTGTTCTGCGGTATCTGTGAATCATCGTGTGGGCTGGTCGCGACGGTCCAGGACGGCAAGCTCCTCAACCTGAGGCCTGACCGCGAGCATCCCAACTCCCAAGGGTTCGCCTGCTCCAAGGGGATCGGCTTCGCCCAGGTGCCCCAGGACCCGGACCGGGTGCTCCACCCCCTCAAGCGCCAACTCGACGGCACGTTCGAGCGCGTCTCCTGGGAGGCTGCGCTCGACGACATCAGCACACGTCTACGCGCGGTGATCAAGGAGCACGGGAAGCAGTCGCTGGGCGTCTACTTCGGCAACCCACTGGCCTGGAACTACGGGGCCGCGCTGTGGATCCAGAGCATGGCGGCGGCGCTGAAGACCAAGCACATGTACAGCGCCGGATCGGTCGACATCTACAACTACTGGGTCGTCGGACATCTGCTGTACGGCGACACATTGATCAACCCCTTCCCGGACCTGCACAGGACCGACTTCTTCCTTGTGCTCGGCGCGAACCCCGTCCTCTCGCACGGCAGCATGATGACGGTCGGGCAGGTGCGCGAGACGATGCTGGCCGTCACCGAGCGCGGCGGCCGCGTCGTCGTGGTCGACCCCCGTCGCACCGAAACCGCTGAGCTCTTCGAGCACGTCCCCATCCGGCCTGGCGCCGACGCGTGGCTGGTCGCCGCCATGCTCAAGGTGGTCCTCGATGAGGGTCTGGCCGACTTGGAGCGCCTGCGCAACCAGACGACAGGCTGGGAGGCCCTGGCTGCCCTGGTCAGTGAGGTGGATCTGAGCAGGGCCGAGCTTGAGACGGGCATCGACGGGCAGACGATCGCAGGCCTTGCGCGGGACTTCGCCCGGGCGCCCTCAGCGGCGTTGTACGGGCGCTGTGGTGCCTCGCTCGGCCGGTTCGCAACGCTGACGAAGTACCTCATTGATGCGTTCAATATCGCCACCGGCAACCTCGACCGTCCGGGCGGTTACGTGTTCGGCCGCGGCATGGGGGAGTTCGAGCGGCTGGGTCGACTAGCCGGGTTGACCGGCTACGCGCGCTGGCGCACCCGGGTCGACGGCTTCCCCGAGGTGAACGGACAATCGCCGCTGATCAGCCTGCCTCGCGAGATCGAGACCCCAGGCCCCGGACAGCTCCGCGCCCTGCTGGTCTGCTCCGGCAACTTCCGCAACACAGGCCCTGCGGGCCACGACGTCGACCGGGCGCTCGCGAAGCTCGACCTTCTGGTCTCGCTGGACCTGTACATCACCGACACGAGCAGGCACGCCGACTACATCCTGCCGCCGACGACCTGGCTCGAGCGGGACGGGTTCCCGGGCTTCACGTCTGGTCACAGCGCCGTTCCCTACGCCCAGTGGTCGCGGGCGACCGTCGCTGCTCCGGGGGAGACGCGGGACGACTGGTGGATCATCGCCGAGATCTGCCGACGGATCGGCGTGGTCCCCTCGCCCTTCGCCCTCGTGCGCTTCCTGGGCAAGTTGGGGCTGCGACTCTCTCCGGCGACGACCATGGATCTGGCCCTTCGGCTCTCACGCGACGGGGACCTCTTCGGGCTGCGACGCAAGGGCCTGAGCCGTCGCAAGCTCCAAGCGCACGGCGGTGGGGTCAAGCTCGCGGACGGACCCGAGACTGGCGGACTCAAGCACCACATCGTCCACCGGGACAGGCGCGTCCACCTCGACCACCCCGTCATCCACCAAGAGATGGCGGCGCTCCTGCGCCATGACTCGGTCGACACCGACTACCCGCTCTCCCTGATCAGTTTGCGCGAGCTGCGCGGTCAGAACTCCTGGCTGCACAACGTGCCGAAGTTGATGGCCGGTGACCGCGTGCAGAGGCTTCGCATCCATCCCGAGGATGCGCGGACCTGCGGGGTCGAGCACGGCGACCAGGTCGACGTGACCTCGCGCTACGGATCGATCACGGTGGAGGCAATGGTCAGTGCCGAGGTCATGCCGGGGGTTGTGGCCCTTCCACAAGGCTGGGGCAACACCGGAGGTTGGCGCCGAGCGGTCGCCGCGGGCGGGGCGACCTACAACGAGCTGGCTTCCAACGACCCCCGCGACGCCGACCAACCGTCCGGCCAAGCGATCCTCAACGGCATCGGTGTCCGTGTGCGCTCGAAGGTCGGGGCGGTGCTCTGATGGCCTTCGCGATCCTAGCCCCCTGCGTGGCGGACTACTCCTGCGTCGAGGTCTGCCCGGTCGACTGCATCCACCCGACCCCGGATGAACCGGACTTCGAGACCGCGGAGCAGCTCTACATCAACCCCGACGACTGCATCGACTGCGGAGCCTGCGTCGAGGCCTGCCCCGTCGGTGCGATCGCAGACGCCAACCGGCTGCCCGACCCGTACGCCGCGTACGCCGACATCAATGCGCTCTACTTCGCGCGGGGCTCGCGATGACTGAACGCCCGCTGCGCATCGCCATCGTCGGTTCCGGGCCCGCAGGCATGTACGCCGCTGGTCACCTTCTGGCCGGTCCGGGAGGCACGTTCCTCAACGGCGAGATCATTGACCTGCACAACGAACGCGTCGAGGTCGACGTACTCGACCGGCTGCCGACGCCGTGGGGTCTGGTGCGCGGGGGAGTTGCTCCTGACCACCCGGAGAAGAAGCTGGTCAGCCGCGTCTTCGATGCCATCGCGGCCCGCCCGGGGTTCCGCTTCTTCGGCAACGTGGAGCTGGGGCGTGATGTCACGCCGGAACAGCTCGCGAGTTGGTACGACGCGGTCATCTACGCGATGGGTGCTGGAGGAGACGCACACCTCGACCTTCCCGGCGGACACCTGGCAGGTTGCCACTCTGCGCGTGAGTTCGTCGCTTGGTACAACGGCCACCCGGACCATGCCGACGTGCGTTATGACTTCTCCTCGCAGCGAGCGGTCATCGTGGGCAACGGCAACGTGGCGCTGGACATTGCCCGCATCCTGCTGTTGCCGGAAGACGAGCTGCGCCGCACCGACATGGCAGACCACGCCATCGACGCACTGAGGGACAGCAAGATCCAGGAGGTCCTCATCCTTGGTCGCCGGGGTGCGGCCCAGGCTGCATTCAACAACCCTGAGCTCGAGGAGCTGACGCGGCTTCCCGACGTCGACCTCGTGGTGGAGGGCTTGGTCGTCGGCGATGTTGACCCGAAGGACCATGATCTGGTGCGCAAGCTCTCCACGCTTGGCAGGTTTCAGGGGAAGCCGACGACGGGCGCGCCGAAGCGGGTCGTTCTCCGGTTCCTGGCTTCGCCGGTCGAACTGCTCGGCGCTGATCAGGTCGAGTCCATCGTGGTCGGGCGCAACGAGATCGTGGTGGGATCCGACGGCAGCCAACGAGCGCGCTCGACCGACGATCAATCCACCCTGCCGACAGGGTTGGTCCTCCGCGCTGTCGGTTACCGCGGAACTGCCGTGGACGGGCTGCCCTTCGCCGAACACAAGGGCGTCCTTCCCCATGAGGGTGGGCGTATTCATGGCGCCACGGCGGCGTACGTCACCGGTTGGCTCAAGCGCGGCCCGAACGGCATCATCGGCACCAACAAGAAGTGCGCCCGCGACACGGTCCGCACCCTTCTAGCCGACCATGCCTCCGGCCTGCTCGAGTACGCCGGCACGCTGGACGACATGGCCGTGCTCGCCGAGCTGCGACAGGCTCAACCGCGCCTGGTTACGCAGGGCCAGTGGAAGGTGATCGACCGTCACGAGCTGCGGCGCGGCGTCGACGAAGGCCGTCCGCGGGTCAAGGTCACCAACCACGCGGAGCTCGTCGACCTGTCCCTGGGCGCAAAGTGATCGACGCGCGCGGTAGGGAGCTGCGCGATCTCCGCATCTCGGTCGCTGACCTGGTGCAACTGGCCGATCACTTCTGATTCACCAGTCACACGCCTCGCCTCGGACGGCAGCTGTACGGACCCTCATCGTCTGCAGCTGGGGGTTGCACACGCGAGGGTTGAGATGCAACGAGGGCCCCGGCGAAGCCGGAGCCCTCGTGGTCGAACGGTGAGTTCGAGCTCTACGTGCAGAAGTGACTAGATGTCGTAGTACAGCTCGAACTCGTGCGGGTGCGGGCGCAGCTGCACGGGCAGAATTTCGTTGGTGCGCTTGTAGTCGATCCACGTTTCGATCAGGTCAGGCGTGAAG
>CBDTZB010000165.1:0-5852 GCA_965364795.1 uncultured Nocardioides sp. | reverse complement strand
GATCTCCAGAACGTCGCCGGCCCGCACGGGTCCCAGAAATTGCACGTCGGAGTACGACGCGAAGAGACCCTCGTCCCCATCGGTGCGGATGCACATCTCGGTGGCCACATCACCGAACAGGCCCAGACTGTAGGCGCCGTCGACCAGGTTCCCGGCGTAGTGCGCGTGGCTGTAGGGCACATAGCGACGGTGTACGACGCGGGCGCCGACCTCGGCAGCCATCAGGCGCTCCTGGGCATGGGGGTCGTCTCTGGCGCCAGCCGGCTGACCAGGTAGGACGCGACCTCTCCAGGGGTGGTGCCCCGGCCGAAGACTCGGTCCACGCCGAGTTCACCGGCGGCGCCCTCGTCGAAACGTGGTCCGCCCACGATCAGCAGCGGTCGCTTCGCTGAGGGGTAGGACTCTCGGAACGCAGCGGACATCTCGCGGGTGTTGAGTAGATGGGCGTCGCGTTGGGTGACGACCTGGGAGACCAAGACGGCGTCAGCCCCGGCCGCCTGGGCGTCGCGCACCAGATCCGGCACGGAGACCTGAGCCCCCAGGTTCACCACCTTGACCTCCCGGTAGTACTCCAAGCCCTTCTCGCCTGCGAAGCCCTTGATGTTCAGGATCGCGTCGATCCCGACGGTGTGGGCATCGGTGCCGATGCAGGCACCCACGACCGTGAGCTTCCGACCGAGTTGGGCCCTGATCCGGGTGTTGACCTCCGAGGGCGTGAGCAGCGGATAGTCACGTTCGATCACCACCACCTTGTCGGGCTCCACGAGGTGGGTCACCGACCCGTAGACGACGAAGAAGGTGAAGTCCGGCCCCATGGGCTTGGCGTGCACCACCATCGCCGGGTCGAGCCCCATCTTCTTGGCCAGTTGGGCGGCTGCTCCCTCAGCAAGCTTGGAATGGGGCATGGGCAGGGTGAAACTCACCTGGACCATTCCGTCGCCGGTGGTGTCGCCGTACGGCCTGATCGGCGGGTGTACGGGCACCGGCGTGGGTGAAGCTGTCATGACTCCTCCTCGAGCAGTTCAGTGGCCGGGTTGTAGAAGTAGTCGGACCGGCGGGCCACGCCGTCCAGGCCGCGGCCCTTGTTGGACGGGCGTTTCATCAGCCCGAAGGTGCCTTCGGCGATCGCCGTCAGCAGTGAGTCGTCGACGATGCGGTCCAGCAACTCGATGGACTCGTCGAGAACCTGGTTCGCGCGTTGGTTGATGAAACCGTCACGTGGCGGATGGAAGTCCTCGTGGAGCCGGCCGGCGGCTTCCATGACGTAGCGGACGTTCTGCAGCGCCAGGTCCCGGTCCGAGAGCCACGGGGTCACCACAGCTTCGGTCATCATCCCCACGAGCAGGATCCCCTGCCCGGTGAGCGCTCCGGCCAGGTTGAAGAAGCCGTCGAGGAGATAGCCCTTGAACACGTCACCGGTCATGTGGCGGGTCGGGGGCATCCACTTCAAGGGTGCGTCGGGGAACAACTCACGAGCCAGGAGGGCGTGAGCCAACTCCAACCGGAAGGAGTCCGGCACCGCCGGGTCGATCTCGAAGGCGTGCCCGAGTCCGAGCTGCCAGTCTGCAAGCCCTGCTTCTTTGGCGAAGTATTCGTTGAGCAGCTGACTGGTTGTCACGGTGTGCGCCGCATCGACGGCGTCGGCCGTGGTGAGGTAGTTGTCCTCGCCGGTGTTGATGATGATGCCGGCCCGTGCGTGGACCTGCCGACTGAAGCGCTGGTCGACGAAGGTGCGGATGGGGTTGATGTCGCGGAAGAGGATCCCGTACATCGAGTCGTTGAGCATCATGTCGAGCCGCTCGAGTCCGGCCAACGCCGCGATCTCCGGCATGCAGAGACCGGAGGCGTAGTTCGTCAGCCTGATGTAGCGCCCGAGCTCGCGGCCAGACTCGTCGAGGGCAGCCCGCATCAACCGGAAGTTCTCACGAGTGGCGTAGGTGCCGGCGAATCCCTCCCGCGTGGCGCCCTCCGGGACGAAGTCCAGAAGACTCTGACCGGTGGAGCGGATCACCGCGATGACATCCGCGCCTTCGCGTGCCGCCTGTTGCGCCTGGGGGATGTCTTCGTAGATGTCCCCGGTGGCCACGATCAGATAGATCCAGGGTTGTCGAGGAGCGTCGCCCTGGGTCTGGATCAGTCGATCGCGCTCAACCCGACGAGCATCGATCTTGGCCAGGCCAGCGCCGACCTGGCGTCTGCTGTTGGCTCGCGCCACCTGGGCGTCGCCACCTTCAGGTAGGCGAAAGGTCACCGAACCGGCCGCCGCCTTCTGGGCCAGCTCAGTCAGGTCCCCGGCGGCTCCGCGGGCCAGGGCGTCCCACACGGGGAGGGCGGCGCCGTGCTCGAGTCCCACGTCCGCGCGCACCACGTCCATCAACCGGTTGACCCACGGGGTGCCCTCGTCGTCGGCTCCGTCGAGTCCGGCGAGGCGCAGCATCGCGCGCTCGACCGAGACCGTCGTGTGCTCCTGAGCAAGTTTCACGATGGGTTCACCGGCTCGAGCCGCCAGCGATCGGGCTCGGGCCATCGTGGCCGGGTCGAGGTGGAGCTTGGGGGTGGCGCTCATGTGGCGGTCTCCGAGGTGAGATGGATGGTGCGGCCCGAGGACAGGAGGCGGCGCAGCCGGGGCAAGGGGGATCCAGGAGTGAGGTCAGGCAGCCCCGACTCCCCCATTCCTCCAGGAACGTCCCAGACCGCCAGGTGAGCCACGGCGCCGACCGTCAGGTCGTGGACGTCGTCGCTTCCGGCGGCCGCCCAGCCGTTCGCGGTGTGGGCGCGAAAGGCCGTTCCGACCGACACGGCGTGGTTCGGCTCGTGGTGATGCACCGCTGCCCGAATGGCCGACCAGGGATTCAACGACGTGACAGGGGAGTCGGAGCCGAAGGCGATCAGACCCTCGTTGAAGCTCGCGAGAGGATTAGTGACCCTCCACCGCTCCCCCAACCTCTCGGCGTACATCCCGTCGGCGCCGCCCCACAGGGCGTCGAACATCGGTTGCACGCTGGCGATCACCCCGCACCGCGAGAATATCTCCAGTGCCCGGGCGGAGGGCATCTCGACGTGCTCCAGCCGGTGATTGGCCCGGATCCGATTGCCGAGCAACTTCTCCGCCTCCTCGAATCCCGTGGCGATCGACTCCAGAGCAGCGTCACCGATGGCGTGGAACCCTGCCTGCAACCCTGCCTCGGTGCAGGCGACGACGTGGTCGCGGACCTCCTCTGAAGTGACGAAGCCGTGACCGCAGCTCTGCTCTGCGTCGGTGTACGGCGCCACGAGAGATGCGGTGCGCGAGCCGAACGCGCCGTCGGCAATGAGGTCACCGGCGAGCCCCGCGGCACCGAGTCGCTGCGCCGTCTCGATGGCCATCAATTCGCCCCAGTAGATCGTGGCGTGGAGCCCGATCTCCTCCGCAGCCTGGCGAACCAGGGGAATCTCCGACTCCGGCCCGATGTGGGGGGCGGCGTTTTCGTGGAAGGCGACGATCCCGTTGGCCGCCATCTCGCGACAGGCTGCGCGGGCGGCGTCTAAGCGGTCGTCGTCGCTGATCAGGGTCTCCAAAGTGTGCCGGACCGCGTGGTGGGCGTCGCGCTCGACCCGGCCATCCTCAGACCAGCCGTCCAGGTCGTTGAGGCCCGGGACCAGGGAAGACAAGGAGGGCGAGATCACCGATGAGTGGGCGTCGATCCTGGTCAGATAGGTACGCCGACCCGGGGCCGCGGCTTCGAGCTGAGCGCCGGTGGGAGGTCGGGCGTCGGACCAGGTGGTCTCGTCCCACCCTTGGCCGACAATGACGGCCTGCTCGGGATGCTTCTCCGCGTAAGCGGCGACTGCGGCAAGGGTGGTCTCGCGGCCGTCGTGACCTGTGTGGGCGCAGAGGTCCAGTCCGGTCAGGGCGAATCCGGTCCGGACCGTGTGCACGTGGGCATCCACGAAGGCAGGCGCCACGAGTGCTCCGCCCAGGTCGATGATGGAAGTCGTCTCGCGGGCCGGGCCCCCAGATGAGGCGAGCCACTGGTGCGCCTCGGCCTCCGTGCCGATCAGATCGATACGACCGTCCCGGATGCCCACGGCAGTAGCCGCGTGGTCGGGGCGCAGGGCGACCACGCCGTTGCGCAGCAGAGTCAGATCACTCATGCAGCCTGCTCTCGAAGAGGGCACGCACACCTGGTTCGGTGCGCAACAGATCGAGGGCCAACTCGGCGTGTCCGGGGACGTATCCGTTGCCGACAAGCATCGTGACGTCGGCGCCCAGGCCCTCCGCCCCGAGGGCGGCCCCGGCAAATGAGGTGGCCATGGAGAAGAAGATGATGGTGCCTCCGTCCGCGGTGATCAGGATGGCTCCACCCTCGCACCCGGGGACGTCGACACAGACGACCGTGACGTCGGCGGGTCCGCCGGCTTCGCTGACCGCTTCACGGAGTGACACGGGGTCGCGGGCGTCTGCGATCACCACTACGTCGGCCAGACCCGCCTCCGACAGGGCTGTGGCTTCGGCGGCGAACGGCACCACGCCGATCGTGCGGCCGGCTCCCGCCTGGCGTGCCGCTGCCAGGCTGAGAGAGCCGGACTTGCCGCCTCCCCCGATGACCGCGACGATCGGGGCGTCGTACTGAGCGACCACGCGGGCGGTCAGGGCAGGGGCCCCGCACACGTCGAGTACCGAAAGGCTCAACTCCGCGGGTAGGTCGGTGGGGAGTACTGCTGCGACCGACCGTCCGAAGAGGATCGCGTGCCCACGACAGGGGACCTGCTCGTCGAGGCCGTCCCACTCCGCGAGGTCGTCGGTGATGAGCAGCGGGGTCAGGGTCAGTGACACCAGGGTGGCGATCCGGTCGCCGACCGCGAGGCCGAGGGGGGACCGCTCGCCCACCGCCTCGACCACCCCGACCAGCATGCCGCCCGAACCGGTCACCGGGTTCTGCATCTTGCCGCGCGATCCGATGATGGCCAGCACTTCGGCTCGAACTGCGGCACCGTTGCCTGCGTGCTTCTCCCGCAACTGCCGGAAGGACGCAGCGTCGAGGTTCAGTCGTTCAACCCGCACGCGAACCTCGTCGTGGGCGATATCTGGGTCTACCCGCAGCCGGGAGGCGGCCTGAGGCAGCACCCCGGTGGGCTCTAGAACCCGGTGCAGACCGATGGGGTCGTGCTGGACGGGGTGAGACACAAAACCTCCATCAGTGGGCCACTGGCCCGCTCAACAACAAAATATCCTGCTTGGCGACGTGCGCGCCGAAGAATCTCCCTCTACTCTGTCAGTGAGGTGACCTGGAACACAAGCAGGCGCCACCGCATCGTGCCGCACGCAAGACGACCCGGGAGCCCTTCATGACCATCACAGCGGATCGCACCACCACCGGCCAGCAGCCATACTCCTACCGACGCCGCGAGCTGGTCGAGCCTGATTGGACCCGCTTCCCGGGGTGGCGCGACGTCACCGCCGAGCAGTGGTCATCCGTCCAGTGGCAGCGTGCGCACTGCGTGAAGAACCTCAAGCAGCTCAAGGAGCTGCTGGGCGACCTGGTGGAAGACCGTTTCTACGCCGACCTCGAACGTGACCAGGCTGAGCGGGCCACCATGTCGATGCTCGTACCCCCGCAGATGATGAACACGATGATGCCGGCAGCGGTTCCTTCGGGACCCGGCTCCTTGACCGAGGACCTCTACGCCGATCCGATCCGCCGCTACATGATCCCGGTTTTCTCTGACCGTCGGACGGACTGGCCCTCGCACCCTCACGCTTCACGCGACTCGCTCCACGAACACGACATGTGGGTGGCCGAGGGCCTGACCCACCGTTACCCCACCAAGGTGTTGGCGGAGTTGCTGCCGACCTGTCCGCAGTACTGCGG
>CBDTZB010000164.1:0-5876 GCA_965364795.1 uncultured Nocardioides sp. | reverse complement strand
GTGAATGCTTCCTTCACGACCGGGCCGAGGGCGAAGACCGCCACGACGATGAGGGCGGCGATGCCGGCGATGAGGAGGCCGTACTCGACCGCGGAGGCGCCGCGCTCTTCCATCTCAGCGAGGCGGGCGTTGAGGACGGTGCGGAGGTAGCTGATCATCGGGGGATTCTCCTAGTTCGTTTTGGGTGTGAGGCGAGCTCCCTCACAAGAAGAACTATGCCGGTTCTCAAACCCCCTGCCATCAGGAGAACGTATTCACCCCTCTAGTCACAAATGACTAGGTGACGACGCCGGGAACGGCCGCTAAGGGTCAGTTGTCCACGGGCTGAATGCTGGAGAGCAACCCAATGCGCATGGCGGTGACCAGGGCCTGGGCGCGGTTGGCTGCGCCCAGTTTCTGGTAGATGCGAGCGATGTGAGACTTGGCCGTCGACTCGCTCAGATAAAGCTTGTCGCCGATAGCGGCTGCCCCCAGTCCGTCGGCCAGGAGGAGCAGGACTTCGTGCTCACGGTCGGTGAGCTTGGTGGATTCACTGGTCTGCCGACGCATCATCGCTCCGACCAAGCCGGCGCAGATGAAGGCTCTGGGGGAGATCGCGGCATGCCGGGCTGCCCTGATGACCTCGGTGGAAGGAGCGTCCTTGCCGACGAACCCGGAAGCGCCGGCCTGCATCGCCGCGAAGATCTGGTCGTCCCCGGAGTGCATCGTGAGAACGATTAGACCGGTCTCGCTCGAGGTCTTGCGGATCGTGCGAACGATGTCGAGCCCGGTCCCGTCCTGAAGCTGAAGATCTGCCACCACGACGTCGGGCTTGAACTCCTCGAACTTCGCGATGCCTTCAGCGACGCTTCCGGCCGTGGCTACGACGTTCATGTCGTCCTCGAAGTCGATGACGGCGCCGAGGCCGTTGCGGATCAACTCGTGGTCGTCGATCAGAAGGACGGTGATCGGATCGCTCATGTCGTCACGCTTTCGGTTCGGGGTGATGGTGGTGACAATCGGACGTCTGCATTGGCCGGGACACACACCGAGACGACCAACCCCCCTGCGGGGTTGTCGATGATGCGCAACCTACCGTTGATCAGTTTGGCACGCTCGCGCATGATCTTCAGACCGTGTGAGTCGCTGCGACCCGTCTGCAACCCTCGCCCGTCATCAACGACGGTGACGAGGGCGTCCGGAGCGTGCACCTGACACAGGACCTCGATCGACGTCGCTTGAGCGTGCTTGATCGCGTTGTTCATGGCTTCTTGGGCGATTCGGAAAAGCTCCGCCTCCACCTCTGGACGCAGGCGGGTGGCGTGCTCATCGAGGCGGACCTGGATGGGGACCCCCGACACCTCGCTGAGGTGACGGGCAACCGTGCCGATCGCGGCACCAAGGCTCTCGCTCTCCCCGACGCTCGTCCTTAACGTCAGCACGGAAGCACGTACTTCGGAAACGACGTGAGTAATGCGTTCACGCAACATCGCGAACTGCTCGCCCTGCTTCGGTGTGGCTGGCCGGGCGGCTAAGGCATCGACGATGTAGCCCAACGAGGCGATGTCCTGCGCTACGCCATCGTGCATCTCTCGCGCGAGGCGGCGACGTTCATCGGCGGTCGCAGTGTCACGGAAGTCAGCGAAGAGAAGGGCGGTGTCGAGGTGGACCGCAGGCGCCTGCAAACGCTCCTCGAGGCGATGGATGTCGGCCGTGATCGCGGCCCAGGTCACTTCCACTCGCGGGGACAGCTGACCGGCCACCACAGCGGAGTCGCCGATGGGAAAGGCGAACGAGCCCTCGAACACGATCGGCTCGGTGCGAGCCCAGGCCTCGATGGCAAGTTCTTCGCAGGACTCGAAGTTGTGATCCGGCTCTGAGGATTGGGAGACCAAAGCGGTCAGCGTTTCGCCGCGAGGCACATAGACCGCCACGGCGCTCGTCGGCAGCTCATCGCGAACGGCACTCATGATCGAACCACCCAGCGAGATGGGTTCCAGACCCGAACTCAGTCCATCGGAGAGGTCGATGAGTTGACGGAGCAGCGATTGAGCGTAGAGGTAGGGCGCGAGCTCGCGCGACTCTTCTTGAATCGTGGCGCGGAGAAAACTGGCCACGAACCCTAGCCCGAGACCGGTCACCGTCCAGGTGAAGACTCCGAGACTCGCTTCTGCGGAGATCCCGCCGAAGAAGGCGAACGCAATGGTGAGCACTGCGATCAGTTGGGCGGAGAGTGCCTGGGCCACTCCCCGCACGCCGACCTGTAGCCCGGCTACGAAAGGGGGAACCACGAGCGCTGCCAAGACAGCCAAGGAACTGTCGAGTGCGAAACCACAGGCGGCCCCGACGAGCGCAGCCTCCACCGGGGTGCTGAGCACCTCGTCGAAGCGGGGCTTCCACGCGGTCAGTTGGGCCAGCAGCGAGATGACGGCCACGGCGATCAGAGTCGCAAGGGCATCGATCTCCTGCGTCCACAGGACGGGCGCAGTGATGGCCGCGAGAACGAATGCTCGTACTGCAGCGGAGAAGCGGAAGACCTGCGCGGAGCCCATGGGCGAGGAGCCTCAGCCGAAGCTGTCGAGGACGGAGATAACGGCCGGACCCATCACGGCCATGAAGAGGGCCGGGAGGATGAAGAAGATCAGGGGAACGGTGATCTTCACTGGTACCTGCTGGGCCTTGGTCTCGGCGCGCTGACGCCGTTTGACCCGCATCTCCTTCGACTGGATGCGCAGCACCTGGGCGATGGGGATGCCGAAAGAATCTGCCTGGATCATGGCGCCGACGAAGGTCTTCAGGTCTTCCACCGCACTGCGCTCACCCATCGCGCGCAGAGCCTCCGAGCGGCTCTGCCCAATCTGCATCTCGCGAAGCACCCGGGAGAACTCGTCCGCAAGGGGGCCATTGGTGTTGCGGGCCACCTGCTGCACAGCGGCGTCGAAGCCGAGTCCGGACTCCACACTGATGGTCATCAGATCGATCGCGTCCGGCAGGTTCTTCTGAATCTGATCGGAGCGGTCATAGGTGCGTTGATAGAGGTAAAAGTCCGGAACGAAGAAACCGAGCACGGCCCCGCCGAGCAACATGACGATCAGGATCGGGAAAGCGACATCGAACAAGAGGGCGAGCGCCAGACCCACGAAGGCCAGGGCGACGGCGCCAATGACTTTGCCACTAATGACTCGATCGGCGCTCCAGTCGCGCGGGTTGCCCGCGGCGTCGAGCTTCTTACGCAACCGTTCGGAGGAGTCGGAGCCGCTCATCCGCCGACCCACGATCAGCGCTCGCTCCTGCAGAGGTTCGAGGATCCGTTCCCCGAAAGGCTTGTCGTACTCCTCAACCATCTCCTTGGGTGCGGAGGAGATCGCCTCGAGAGTTGCCAAGGATCGGGTGACCCCACCGGACTCCGGTTCGTCACTGAGAGCCATCGCCACCAGCCCGATGGCTACCAGCACCAGCACGGTGCCCATCACAAAAAGCAGAATCATGGCTCTACACCTCAACCTTGACGAGCTTGCTCATGATGAAGGCTCCGATCAGCAGCCACACGGTGGCACCCACCAACATCACCAATCCTCGGGCGTCGGTGAACAGGGGCATCACGTAGTCGCGCTGGGCGAACGAGAGATACAGGAGGAACAGCGGGGGCAGAGCCGTCAAGACGTAGGCGGACAGTTTCCCCTCAGCGGCCAAGGCATCCACCTGGCGTCGGACGTACTCGCGCTCACGGATGGTCGCGGCCACCGTGTCGAGGAGCTCGGCCAGGTTGCCGCCCACCTGGCGCTGGATGCGAATCGCCATGACGACCCAGTCGAAGTCCTTGCTCTGGAAGCGCTGGGTGATCCCGTCCAGCGCATCCTCCAACGGCACTCCGAGACGGGTCTCGACCAGCACTCGCTTGAACTCGCTGGCCATCGGGTCACCGCCCTCGCGAACGATGGTGTCGACGGACTGCGCAAGGGAGAGACCCGCAGCCAGGGAACCGGACATCAACTGCAGGGTGTCGGGCAGGGCTCGAGCGAAGGCCTTGCCCCGACGTGAGCGACGTACGCCGAGGTAGAGCCACGGCCCGACAGCGCCGACGACGAGGAAGAGGATCCCGATGAGGATCCCGCCCTGGCCGAGAAGCAGCCCCAGCAGGCCCATGCCGACGAAGAAGGCGGAGTGAATGAGCAGCCATTCCGAAGACTTGAGTTCGCTGCCCGCACCGGTGAGGCGAGCACTGATCCGCGACTCCAACCCGGCGTTGCGTTGGAGCATCCCTGCCGCAGCCGATTTGGCGGAAGTGAGCGCGATTTCTGATTCGGACTTGCCTGCCGCAACCGGAGCGTTCGAGGCGGCCCGTGAGTACGTCGAGATTCGGTCTTCAAGGCTCATCGGACGCGGGCCCGAGGGAACCAGCAGCAGCAGGACGAGGAGTAGGCCGATGCCGAGTGCGGCGATCCCGAAGTACACCAGCCAGGTCGGGGGAGTGAAGGCCTTGTCGCCCCGTAGGACGTCACCCGCGTCGGAGAACCCGACGTCGGTCTGAACTGTGCTAAAGGCGGAGGCGGTGATGTCGCCGGCGGCCGATGGGAGCACAATGCTGATGCTGGCTTCGGTCTTGTCCAGTCCCTCAGGCACCCGGGCAGTAACAAGAATCTGAGTGGCCAGGTCGTCCGCTTCATCGCTGAACGTCTTGGACAGACCTCCACTGTTCGCGGAGATGACCTGACCCTTGCCGGCCAGCGCGAGTTGATTCAGCGCTGCCAGGGGAGTTCCGGACTGCTCAAGGGCAACCACGTCGACCGTGACGTCTGAACTCGAGATGACCGACGCGGTCTCCGTGAGCGAGGTGTCACTGGTGTCGGCTCCGTCCGAGAGGACCAGCAGGCTTCGCTGGCCCTCGTCGCCGGCCAGTTGGATGCCGGATACGACCGCGTCATAGAGCAGAGTTTGTTTGCTCAGACTCAGTGCGTTGACCACGTCGCGGGCTTGGGCGCGATCCAGGGTCGGGGCAAGTTCGTCCTTTACCTCGCCAGCAAAACTGACGATACCCACGAAGACGTCGTCCGGAACGCTGTTCAGGTAGGTGCGTGCAGCCTTCTTGGCGGCCTGGAACCGGTCCCCCCGCATGGAGTTGCTGGTGTCGATGGCGAGCACCGACGTACGGCGGATGCGGGTGTCGGTGCCGGCTCGTTCAGCCGTGGCCGACGTTGCCGCGCCGTCGATGGTGACCTCGACACCAGCAAGGTCCATCTCGGAACCCTTGGGCACCGAAACCAGCACCTGCACGCCCCGGTCGGTGGGCTCGACGTAGGTGATCAACCCTTCCACCGCGGTGGCGGCGGAGGGCAGCAGAATCAGGCCGGCTACGAGCGTGGCCAGGAGGGTGCGGAAGGAACGGGCACGCGCCGAGCGTCGCCGCATCAGACCCGGTCCATGTGGAACAGCAGAGGGTCAACCGTCACGTTGGAGTACGCCATCTTCTCGAGGAACTTCGGGCGCAGACCGGTGGCACGTAGGCGGCCCAGGACGCGACCCTCAGCGTCGAAGCCGGCGCTGTTGTCGAAGACGAAGATGTCCTGCAACGTGATGACATCGCCCTCCATCCGCTCCACCTCGGTGATGTGGGTGATGCGCCGCGTGCCGTCCTTGAAGCGGGTCTGGTGAACGATCAGATCGACCGCTGAGGCGACCTGTTCGCGGATGGCCCGGACCGGCAGATCCATGCCGGCCATCAGGACCATCGTCTCCATCCGAGACAACGTGTCGCGGGGACCGTTCGAGTGCAGGGTGCAGATCGAGCCGTCGTGGCCGGTGTTCATGGCCTGCAACATGTCCAGCGCGGAGGCGTCGCGGACCTCACCGACGATGATGCGGTCGGGGCGCATGCGGAGGCTGTTCTTCACCAGATC
>CBDTZB010000163.1:0-5938 GCA_965364795.1 uncultured Nocardioides sp. | reverse complement strand
AATGCCTGCACCAGCGGATTCACCAGCCCCGTCAGCAGCAGGTTGGTGATCGGCGCCAGCACTACCCCGAGCGGGAGACCGATGAGTGCGAGACCGGCGGTGTTGACCGTCAGATTCGGCAAGCCACTGTTCGTGTTGGGAATCCGAGTCGGAGTGTCGTAGTCATCATTGACGATGTTGACCACCGCGTCCCCGGTGCTGGTTGTCTGTCCTCGGATTGTGATGGGACCCCTCACAACGGGGATCGCTGGGCCAAGGCCAAGAATCCGCAGGCTGACGGTTACTTGGAGGGTCAGGTCAACGTTGACCAGCCCATCGGACACGGCAACCGTGATTCCTGTCGGATCGCAACGAACGTCGGTCAGTTGCCCCTTGGCACTGGCCACCGACACATACCCGGCAAGCGACACGTTGGTCTTCAGAAGACCGGGGACAGCGACATCCGCCGCCGCGGCACTGAGATCCAGGCGCACCTGCGCTGTCTCGGCGACCGCCTTCGGGCTGTTCTTGCGCCCGCAGCCCATCTTGGGCGCGTCAGTGATCTTTGCGCTCGTCTGTACGTTGGCCAGCGGACCGAGATTCACCCCGAGTTGAGGGATCTCTAGGCCGCTCTCGCCGTTTGCCGCCACCGCTGCACCGGTGATCAGATCAAGCACGTTGAGGTCGGCTTCCAGTCCGGAGGCCTCCCCTGTAGCGACGCTGAGTATGTCCGAGAGACGGAACTTCGCTGACCCGTCAACTTGACCCGCGAGCCCCTCCAGCAGCACGACCTCGGCAGTTCGACCGCTCTCCCGCTCAAGCACACTGGCAGTCGCGATGTAGAAGTCCTTCAGCCCTACCAACTGCTGCCCGTCAAGGGCGGCTGACGTCGTGAGTACCCCGAGTTGGCTGTTTAGTAGCCCCAGGAGGGTGATGTTTGAGGCCACCAAGCCGTTGTAATCGGCGACGCCGAGGTTCACGTTGGTTCCCAGTGCCCCAAGCACCGGTCCCAAGACCGGCGACTCACCAGAGCGAATTCTGGCTGCGTAGGAGCCGAGAACGAAACAGGCACCCGACGACTGGGTTCCCACGGCGGTGCGATTGGCGCCACCCGACCCGGGAACAAAGGCAAATCCGACCGACGTGGAGGCGAGCACTTCCACTGCTGTGGGAACCGTCGCACCGGACACCTGCTGGAAGTCCCCGTCCGCGTCCAGAACACCCAGCCGCGGCGTCACCTGGGGTGGGTCTCCCAGGGTTCCGGAGTTACGGGCGGCGGCAGCATCAGCCATGGTCTGCAGATCCGTGTACTGGTTGGCCTTACGTCCATCCAGATCACGTGCCAAGTCGAGAGCGACTACGTCAGCAAGCGCCTGCATGTCGCGCCGGGCGACACGCTGCATCCCAATGTCCACAGCAAAGGCCGCAACCAGGACGAGGACCAAGGAGATGGCACCGACCATGACCGCCACAGCGCCTGCCTCGTCGCGGACGCGGCGCGCTGGTGCTCCGGGCTGGGGAGTGGCAAAGGGCGGACGCATTAGCTCACCCGTGCTTGAGCGGAATAAGACAATTGCGAAGGCATCACGTATCCGACTCCTGGAAAGGACGGCACGATGGGGTGGTCGCGGTAGTCGTAGGTGATCGTCACGCGCACGCACGTGACACCGGGAGCCGCCGGTTGGCAAGGGCCCGGAGCCGTCACCTCACAACTACCGACGTTGCCACCGTTCTTAACCAAGGCGCCGCCCGCACAGGTGATTCCGAAGCTGTTGAGTGCTTCGTCGACGGCCGCGACGCCCTCCGCTTGCTTCTCGTCCTCTGTGAATTCGACTGCAGCGGCTCGCGCCCCTTCAGCCGCGGCCTGGCTGATGGTTTGACGCAGACTGAGCATCACGCCATAGCTAATGATTCCGAACAGGAGCAGGACCAACAGCGGCACCACCAGTGCGAATTCGACCGCAGCGGCGCCGTCATCGCGACGACGCCTAGCCCTGAAACCGAACATGGGACCACTTTCTGTCGCGCACCGGGAGCATGTGGTCTGCGGTGAAAACACCCTGCACCCGCAGACTCCTCGACAGACTACAGCGAACGCTGCTTGAGCACCCCCCATAAACGGACGGTCGAACTAGTCATTACTGACTAGACCGGTTTATCGGTCGACTATCAGGCCTTGGCCGGGCCCTCTTCGTCAGGATGATTGAGCTCCTCGACGTTCACGTCCTTGAAGGTCAACACCTTGACGGTCTTGGCGAAGCGCGCCGGGCGATACATGTCCCACACCCAGGCATCCGACATCGACACCTCGAAGAACACGTCCCCGGATTCGGTGCGCGCCTTCACATCCACCTGGTTGCACAGGTAGAACCGCCGGTCGGTCTCCACGACGTACTTGAAGATGCCGACGACGTCGCGGTACTCGCGATAGAGCGTGAGCTCCTGCGCGGCTTCGTACTGCTCGAGTTCCTCGGCGCTCACGGGGCATCTCCTGATTCGGGGGTATCGGTGGTCTCGACAAGCTCGACCAGCGGGGTGGGCTCGAGCAGCGGCGCGGCCTCATGCGGCGGGCCCGCCTGGTGGTCATTGTGCCTGCCGTCAGCCGGTTCGAGCCCCGCGGCCCGCCGGACGTTGACGAATCGCATCCGGTGGATCGGGCAGGGCCCGTGCTCCTCCAGCGCCTTGGTGTGCACACTGGTGATGTAGCCCTTGTGCGTCTTGAAGTCGTACGCCGGCCACTCCCGATCGGCCTCGACCATCAGTCGGTCCCGCGTCACCTTCGCCAACACCGACGCCGCTGCGATGCATGCAGCGACCCGGTCGCCCTTCCACACCGCCAGGCCGGGGACCCTCAGCCCATCGACGGGGAAGCCGTCGGTCAGCACGTACACCGGAGACGGATCGAGAAGCGCCACCGCCCGCCGTAGGGCCTCGATGTTGGCCACATGCATACCGAGGCGGTCGCACTCGTCGTGATCGATGATCACCACGGACCAGGCGACCGCCCGACGCACGATCTCCTCGTAACAGCGTTCCCTAGCCTTCGCGGAGAGCAGTTTGGAGTCCGCGAGCCCCGGCACGACGCCGCCGCGTCCCGGCGGGAGGATCGCCGCCCCCGCAACCAGTGGACCAGCGCAGGCACCCCGACCAGCCTCGTCAACGCCCGCGACGACCTCGATGTCGTGTCGTCGCAGGGCTCGCTCGTATCCGTACAGGCCGGCGTCGCGGCGTACGGCCAGTCCTCGCGGCAGATCCGACACGGAACCGGACTGCCGTCAGGACGCGTCGGGGACGTCGTCGAATACGTCAGGTCGGCTGATCCGACCGAACCGGTCGCTGGGCCACACCACGAGAGCGGCCTTGCCCGTCACCAGTGCGTTCTCGACGAACGGGTTCTGGGTGCAGTCGGTCTCGGTGTCCTGGCAGAAGTGGACAGTGGAGTCCGCGGAATCATCACGGTTGTCCCCCATCACAAAGATCGTGCCGGCCGGCACCGGGCCGACCTCCCAGGGCGCTGTACACCCGTTGGGCATCGGTCCGTTGCAGGTCATGCCCTTGTCCTGGACGACGTAGTCGGACTCGTCCAACGGGAACCCGTTGATCATCAATCGACCCTGCTCATCGCAGCACTCAATGACGTCACCTTCGACGCCGATCACGCGCTTGACCAGGTGCCCGCCCTCTGGATAGAGGCCGAACCGGGACAGCGTGGTCGCGACGAAGCCTTCGGGGCCGGCCGCCTCGGTCGGGCTCAGCCAGCCACCGGGGTCCTCAAAGACCACGATGTCGCCACGGGAGGGTCCGTCGCCGAACCAGTAGGACGGCTTCTGCACCAGGATCCGGTCGTCCTTGACGAAGCCGGGCTCCATCGAGATCGACGGGATGTAGAAGGCCTGAACGAACAGAGCCTTGACCACGATCGCGAGCACCACAGCGATGCCGATCAGCAGAGCGGACTCCTGCAGGATCGTCATTCCCCGGCGATGGTGGTGAGACGTGCCGGCGCTGGGATCATGCTCCCCAGCGCCAGCGTGCTTTGGTGCCTCGATGCTCACGTTGTGAGTCTAAGGACGAGGGTGTGAGTCGCCGCAGCGACTCAGTCCCGACGTTCCTTGATCTTCGCAGCCTTGCCGCGCAGGTTACGCAGGTAGTAGAGCTTGGCGCGACGCACGTCACCGCGGGTGACGATCTCGATCTCTTCGAAGATCGGGGAGTTCAGCGGGAAGGTCCGCTCGACGCCGACGCCGAAGGAGACCTTGCGCACCGTGAAGGTGCGGCCGATTCCCGAACCGTGGATGCGGATGACCACGCCCTGGAAGATCTGGACACGGCTACGGCTACCTTCAACGACCTTGACGTGCACCTTGATGGTGTCACCGGCACGGAAGTGCGGGACATCGCTGCGCAGTTGCGCGCGGCCGATTTCGGAGATGGCGTTCGTCATGATGCTCCTCGCGAGTGCCACAGGTCAGCCGCGGTATGTGGGATGAATACGACGGTCCTCGCGCATCGGCCGGCGGCGCGAACTCTCCCTGTGGCGGGAGTCCGACGCAGATCCTCCACACACGAGTGCCCAGAGCGATCTTTTCGGCCAACGAAGACCAAGAGCGAAGTTTGCCATAGCCACCCGGCGGGGCGTGAATCCAGCGGTAGTCCCTGACGTTTATGCGACGACACGCCGCGCAGAACCACGCAAACGTCAGGGACTATCGCGGCGGAACGGGTTTGGTGAGGAGGACGGCGCCGGGAGGGATGTCCCCAGCACCAGGGGGCGGCGGACGTCGGAGCCGGTAGCCCGCTTTCTGGTACATCCGGATGTTTCGGGTGCTGGAGGCACCGGTGAACAGGGAAAAGGAGGTCGCTGACTCGGGGGCCCGTGACTCGATCTCGGCCAGGAGCAGGCGGCCCAGACCTTGGCCCTGGAGGTCCGGGGCGACCATCAGCCGACCGATGTCCCAGGTGGCGGCTTCGAGGTGGCCCCGGACCGCTCCGATCAGCCGGCCGCCGCGCCGCAGCGTCAACACCGTCGAGGACGCCAGCCACGCCTCGACGTCGGCCAGGCCCTCGTGTTGTGCGGGGATGACGACGCCGGGATTGTCCTTGGCCTCGGTCACCCAGCACGCCAACTGCAGGGTCAGCACCTCACCCGCATCGGCCGGGCTCGCCAGGCGAAGGTCTCCCCCGCCGGGCACCGATGCCGGAGCCAGCAGGTCCGGGCGTCGCTGCGCCGTACGCCGCACCGCCTCGTCGCGTCGCCACGCCGCGATCCGACCGTGGTCACCGGACAAGAGCACGGGAGGCACGTCCAGGTCGCGCCAGCGCGCAGGTTTTGTGTACGACGGCGCCTCCAGCAGGCCGTCCTCGTGCGATTCCTCGACCAGGGACTCCGGGTTGCCCATGAAGCCGGGAAGCAACCGCACCACGGCCTCGGTCAATGCCAACGCGGCCACCTCACCGCCGTTGAGGACGTAGTCGCCCAAGGAGACCTCCTGCACCTCCACCCGCGTCGCCGCATGATCCAGAACCCGCTGGTCGATTCCCTCGTAGCGCCCACAGGCGAAGATCAAACGTTTCCGACCGGCCAGCGCCCGGGCCTGGGCTTGACTGAAAGGCGCCCCGGACGGGGTTGGCACCACCAGGGTGGTGCCGTCCAGATCATCTGGGTCCGTACCCAGCAAGGCGTCGAGCGCCTCACCCCATGGCTCCGGCTTCATGACCATGCCCGCTCCCCCACCGGCCGGTGAGTCGTCGACCGTGTGGTGGCGGTCGTGGGCCCATTGGCGCAGGTCGTGGACGGCCACGTCCAGCAGTCCACGCTCCTGCGCCTTGCCTGGTAGCGACAAGGACAGCGGGGCGAAGTAGTCGGGGAAGATCGTCACGTAGTCCAGACGCATGGGTCCGCGAACCGCTCAGTCTTCGAGGGGCGTGACGAGCCCGGGGCGGTCAGCGATGACCACCT